>JANLXP010000887.1:0-1023 GCA_031365165.1 Alphaproteobacteria bacterium | reverse complement strand
CTCCTGCCCGCCGTCGACGACAAGTGGATGAAGAAACACTACGGACGCTTCGACCGCGTGTTCGTCGACGCCCCCTGCTCCGGCACCGGCTCGTGGCGCCGAAACCCCGACGCCCGATGGTCGCGGCAAGCAGCCAACCTCGACGAGCTCACGGCGTTGCAAGATTCGATCGCCGCACGCGCCGCCAACTTCGTCAAGCCCGGCGGCTTGCTGATCTACGCAACGTGCTCGCTGTTGCGGCGCGAAAACGACGACCGCGTCGCGCACTTTCTCAAACAACGAAAGGACTTCGAACGAATCGACGCCCGCACACAGTTTCCCCCAACACGCGAATGGCCCTGCGGCACCGAACCCGTCCTGCGCCTCTCGCCCGCCCGTCACAACACCGACGGCTTCTTCGCAGCGATTTTGCGGCGCGTCACAATTCCGGCATAGTTGCTCCCGACATTTGGGGACACCAGAGGCACCGCATGCGTCCGCCATTCTATCTGCGCCAGCTGAAGCAAGACCTCGACACGTGGATCGCCAAAGGTCTCGTCGATGAGGAGAACAAGGACGCGATCCTCGCCTCCGTCGGTGCGGGCTCCCAAGTCCGCACGCTCGACGTCATCCTCGCCGTCTTCGGCGTCATCCTGATCGGCGCGGGCGCGATGTCCTTCGTCGCCGCGAACTGGGACGCGATGGGCAAGCTTGAACGGCTCGTCGTCTTGTTCGGAAGCCTCTGGGCCGCCTTCGCCATCGCCGGCTGGTTCATAAGCAACAACCGCGGCGCCATCGGCCAAGCTTTCGTGCTGCTCGGCGTCATCCTGTTCGGCGTCAACATCCACTACGTCGCCCAAACCTACAACATCCAAGCCCACTATCCCGACGGCCTCTTGCTCTGGGGCGTTGGCGCAATCCTCGCCGCGGTGATCGTGCCTTCGCGTGCAGCGCTCGCGCTCGCACTCGCGCTCGGCGGCTGGTGGACGTGGCAAGAGACGCAGCCCTTCGACAGCGGGCAGCCCATCTTGCACCTCCCGTTCC
>JANLXP010000880.1:0-6454 GCA_031365165.1 Alphaproteobacteria bacterium | reverse complement strand
CCAGATCATACCTGTCGACACCGGCTTCATCGTCTTCAACGAGCGCAACTACCCGAACCTGACCGCGCTGTTCGCCCGCCTCGGCGTCAAGGTGAAGAACAGCGACATGACCTACGCCTTCACGATGCGCGACGGCTGGTTCGAGTGGGGCGCAAAGGACCTGAACACAATCTTCGGCCAACGCCGCAACATGTTGCGCCCCTGGTATCTGAGTTTGCTGCGCGAAGTCGCGCGCTTCAACAGCGAAGTGGTCGGCCGCGTCGCAAACGATCCTGCGATCACGCTCGGCCAACTGATCGATGCCATGGGCCTCAGCGAGGACTTCAAACGCTACTACCTGCTGCCGATCTCCGGCGCGATCTGGAGTTGCCCGCCGGAACAGATGCTGGCGTTCCCGGCGCAAGTCTTCGTGAACTTCTTCGCAAACCACTCTCTGCTTTCCATGGACGGCCAACCGCAATGGCTGACCGTCGACGGCGGTTCGCAGCAATACGTTCAAAAGCTAGCAGCCACGTTGAAGAAGCGCCCACTCAACGCCGTTGCCGCCGTCCGCGTCGAGCGCAGCCGTACCGGCGCACGCGTGAGCGACAGCGCCGGCAACGAGACCGCGTTCGACCATGTCGTCTTCGCGTGCCACACCGACCAGGCACTCGCCCTGCTCGCCGACCCGAGCGACAACGAACGCCAAGCCCTCAGTGCCATCCGCTACCAAGAAAACCTTGCCATCCTGCATAAGGACCCGCGCTTCATGCCGAAGCGGCGGCGCTGTTGGTCCGCCTGGAACTACCACGCAGCGAACGGCGGCAAAGAACCCGCTGTGACGCTGACCTATTGGATGAACAAGCTGCAGTCGATCGACGAAAGCTATCCGCTGTTCGTGACGCTGAACCCCTCGTCGCCCATCGCCGACGCCGACATCTTCGACACGACGACGTTTCACCACCCTGTTTTCGACACCGCTGCCATTGCCGCACAAAAGACGCTCACCGAGTTCCAGGGCGAGCGGAACACGTGGTTCTGCGGCGCCTACATGCGCAACGGCTTCCATGAGGACGGACTGATGAGCGCCATGGCCGTCGCTGAAGGGCTTGGCGCGCGCGCTCCGTGGCTCACAGCGAGGCCGGTTGAACCCCCAACACTTGCGGCAGCCGCCAGCTAGAACACTTTAAGTGTGCACCAACTCCACCTGATGGACATCCGTCCGCCCGACGGCGAACGCAGCAGCGCAAATGCCGAGGTAGAAGTGCCAATTGCGAAGGAAGGCATCGCCGTGGCCGAGCGCGCGGATCTTGTCCTCTGCCGCCTTCTGCCGCGCCGACCACTCGCGCAACGTCCGCGCATAGTCGGGCCCGAACGAAAGTACGTCCCGAACCTTCAGGCCCGCGCGCTGCGCCTCCTCGCGAAACCGCTCAAGCGACGGCAACATCCCGCCCGGAAACACGTAATGCCTGATGAAGTCGCTGCGCGTGCGGTATCCGGCAAAGAGATCGTCGCGCACCGTGATCGTCTGCACCACCGCGCGTCCGCCGCGCTTCAACCGCTCGCTCAGCACCTGAAAATACCGCGGCCAATACCGCTCGCCGACCGCCTCGAACATCTCGATCGAAACGATCGTGTCGAACTGGCCCTTTGTATGCCGATAGTCCTCAAGCCGGATGTCGGCCTTGGCCCCCAACCGCTCCGTCGCGAAAGCATGCTGCGCCGGGGAGATTGTGATGCCTGTCACATCATGCGCACGTTCGGCGGCGGCCTCAGCAAATCCACCCCAGCCGCACCCGACCTCAAGCACGTTCGCACGCGCGTCACCGACCTTGTCCAGGATGCGCGCATACTTCGCACGCTGCGCCTGGCTCAACGCCGCGTCCGGCGCATTGTAGAGCGCGGACGAGTACGTCATCGTCTCATCGAGCCAAAGCGAATAGAAATCGTTGCCGACGTCATAGTGCGCTTCGATGTTGCGTCGGCTGCCGCCTTCGCTGTTGCGCCGCGCGACCGTATTCAAAATCATGAAGCCCAAGCGGTTCAAAACGCCGCCGTGCGCAAACCCTTCCAACTGCTCGATATTGAGCAAAAACAAGGAGAATAGCGCTTCGACGTCGTCGCTCTGCCAAGCCCCGGCGATGAAATCCTCGCCAAGCCCGATATCGCCGCGCGCCATCGCCCGCGCAAGTACATCCCAAGATTTGATCCGAAACTGCGCCTTCGGCCCGTCCTTCGAACCTGTGATGACGTGCTGCTCGCCGTTCGGCGCGATGAACGTGAGCTGACCCGTGTCGATGCGGCTGATCGCATCCAACCAGCGCCGCTCGATCAGAGAATTTGGAATAAGTCCCATCGGTCCAACCTTGGGCCAAACGCCCTGCTCAAAGCTATACGCCCCCTTTGCTTAGTTGGATTGCGATCTACCAGGAGCCCAGATCGGTGTCCTCGCCGCTGCCGCCTTCTTTACCGTCCGCGCCGAGGGAGGAAATGTCGAATTTCCCGTGTGCCCCCGGCTGCTTGTAAAGGTAGGGCCGCCCCCACGGATCGATGATCCCGTCCGCGCGGTTGAGATAGGGCCCATCCCACGCGGGCGCACCCTCCGGCCGCTCGACCAGCGCCCTTAAGCCCTGCGCCTCGTTCGGATACCCGCTGTTCGAGAGGTAGTAGAGGTCCATCGCCGTCGACAAATTCGAAATCTGAATCTTCGCGGTCTTGGCCTTCGACGCCTCGAAATATCCGATCAGGCGCGGCGCCGCGATCGCGATGATAAGCCCGAGGATCGCGAGCACGACCAAGAGCTCGAGCAGCGAGTACCCGCGCTCGACGTGCTTCCTGCGATGCTTCTTCGTCCGGCGCATAGCCGTCACCCTTCCTCTTGCGCAACGCGGGCAACTTCCTCCGCCGTCGTGACACCTTCAAGTACTTTCCGAAGCGCCGCGCGCCTCAGGCTCTCCATCCCGCCGGCCACCGCGGCCGCATGAATTTGAGAGGCCGACGCCCGCTCGCTCACAAGCCGGCGAATGCCCTCATCGGGCACCAACAGCTCCGACACGACGCTACGCCCCTTGTACCCCGTCCCATGACAAACGGCGCAGCCCTTCGCGCGATAGACCGCAGCACCCGCGCTATGCCCCAGAGCCGCAAGCTCGCCCGTCCATTCCGCGCCCAATGCCGTGCGCTCCTTGCACGCGCTGCACAGCACGCGAACCAAGCGCTGCGAAAGGATACCGGCAACCGTTGACGTCAAAAGATAGTCCTCGACGTGCATGTCGAGCAGACGTGTCAGCGCGCCCGCCGCGCTGTTCGTGTGCACGGTCGACAGAACCAAGTGGCCCGTCAGCGCCGCTTGTACCGCAATCCGCGCCGTCTCCGGGTCGCGAATCTCGCCGACCAAAATGACGTTAGGATCGTGCCGCAAGAACGCACGCAGCACGTTCGCGAAGGTAAGTCCAATCTCGGGCTTCACTTGTACCTGGTTGACGCCCGCGATCTTGTATTCGACGGGATCTTCGACCGAAAGGATCTTCCGCTCGCTGGTGTTCAACCGTTGCAGCGCCGCGTAAAGCGTCGTCGTCTTGCCGCTACCCGTCGGCCCCGTGACCAGAAAAATACCGTTCGGCCGCGTCAGCAACACCGCAAGCCGCGCCTGCATGGCCGCGTCAAAGCCCAACGCGTCGAAATCGAGCGCAACGGAGGATTTGTCCAGAATACGAACCGCTACCGCCTCGCCGTTCGTCACCGGCGCCGTCGCGATACGCAGATCGATCTCCTTACCCCGCACCGCAAGCTTCACCGCGCCGTCTTGCGGTAAGCGCCGCTCGGCGATGTTGAGCCCGCTCATTATCTTCAGCCGCGAGACGATCGCGGGCGCAAGCTCAAACGCGGCCGGCTCCTCCTCCTTCAACACACCGTCGATACGCGTGCGAATGCGCAAACGCCGCTCAAGCGGCTCAATGTGAATGTCCGAAGCTCCTGCCTCGACCGCCCGCGAAATCAGCGCGTTTACAAACCGGATGACCGGCGCCTCGCTGGCGCTTTCACGCAGCCGCGCAACATCGGCCTCCGTCGCGCCGGACGCGTTCTCCGCCGCGGCCGCAAGACCCTCTGCATCGCCTGACGTATAGAGGCGGCGCAGCGCCTCTTCGATGTCGCTCGTCGGCGCCGCTTTCACGATCACGCGACGGTTCGTCGCCAGCGCGATCGCATCGATCAAAAATCCATCCAGCGGATCGTGCGCGGCGATCGTGACGCTATCGTCCGTCGCCGCCAGCAACACCGCCTTCGCATCCATCAAAAATCGCGACGTCACGCTGTCCGCGAGCACCGGCTCAAGCGGATATTCGGCCGCATCCACCACAGGAATGCCAAGGCCACTCGCGAACGCCGCCACCAAATCGCGCTCAGGCACCAGGCCCAGTTCCAGCAGAATCTTGGTAAGGCTAACGCGCGTGTGTTCGAAAACGCGCCATGCGCGGCCCGCCCCCTCGGCATCGAGTTTGCCGTTTTGGCGCAGATGATCGATCAGCCTCTGCTCGGCGCTCGCAGGCACCGATTCGGCGGCAGCCATGACTTTCCTCAAGGTTTGCAGCCCCACGCAGCTGCCCCCGAAGGGCGATTAGCCCACCAGCAGCGGCCCGTAAAGCCACGTCAACCAAAACCCCGCTGCAAGCCCCGCGCCGAACGGGATCGGCGTGTCCGCCTCGAACGACCGGCCGGAAAGGCGCATCGCCGCCACGAGACCAAGCGACAAGACCGCACCATAAAGCAGCACCGTGCCGACACCCTCAAGCCCCGTCCAAGCCCCGGCGGCCGCCATCAACTTCGCATCGCCAAGGCCAAGCCCCTCGCGCCCGCGAAGCGCGGTGTAAGCAAAGCCAACACCCACCATCAACGCCAAGCCACCTGCAGCGCCAAGCGCATGCCAGAGCGCGACTTCAGGCACCTGCCACGCCATCAATCCGAGGCCGGCGACCACCAACGGGAGCGTCAAAACATCCGCCAAGATGAAATCGCGAAGATCCATGACCGCAAGCGTGAGCAACACCCACCCAAGCCCGACCGTCGCCCAAAACATCACATCCGACGTGCCCGCCGTCGCCGCCCACACGACAACGACCGCAGCCCCCACTTCCATTCCCGGATAGAGCCACCCAATCTGAGCACCGCAGGCCCGGCATTTGCCGCCCTGCGCCACCCAACTGGCAATCGGGATAAGCTCAAGCGGTGACAGCGCCTTGCCACACGACCGGCACTTCGAGCGCGAAATGACAACATCCTCGCCACGCGGCAACCGCACGGCCAGAACGCTCAGAAAGCTTCCGACGAATGGCGCCGCAATAAGCGCAATCGGCCAAGCCGCTGGCTCAAGCATCAGCGCGCGCTCGCCGTCACGCGGCGCGGGCAACCACGCGCCGCCGCCACGTCCAACGGACGGGCCGGTTCAAACGAAAGCACGGCATAAGGATCGTCCGGATTGCCTGTGATCCGCACCACGGTGCGCTCTGACCGGCGAACCCCGCGCTTGACGTCGTCGAGCCGCGCCGTGATCTCGAATGCATCGCCGGGCTTGATGAGTATGGGCGCCGCGATCGCATCTTTGTCGATCCCCGCCGCCTGACGGATCGCCGGTGTAGCTGCATCGATATCGATACCCTGGCGCTGCGATAAGATCGTCACCTCGGGCCGTACACAATCGTAGAGCCGCCTGTCGAGCCCGAGCACCAACCGCAGCTCATCCGGCGAACGGAAGAACTGGTTCGCCGGCACGTAGCCCAAGCCAGCCTCGGCATACTCCTGCCGCTCCGCGCCGTTGACATGCAAGAGGTCGTCACCGTCGCGCCAATCCTCAACCGCCGCGGCTAACGCGTCCGCACGCGCTTTATCGGCGCCGCCGGCAACAAACAATATCGCCAGCAAGTTTGCGTCCGCGTAGTTCAAGTCGACTTTCGCATGCTCCGGCCGCACCGAAACGATCACACGAAACCCGTCGATGGTAATCGCTTCGGGTTTCGTCAACAGCGATGGCGCGAAGCCTTCAGACGTCAAAAGCGCGTTGACCGCGTAGTCGACGCCGCTCTCGATTGCGGCCTGCGCTTGCGCACGCACGAGTTCCCGCGACGCGCTTGTTGCGGCTGTCCGTGCCGCACCAACGATGCCGATCGTGATCAGCGCCATCACGGCCAGGAACCCCAGCACGACGACGAGCGCAATACCGCGTTCGTTTGTCTTACGGCGAAGCGCCGCCACCAGCGCGGGTAACACGGTCCGTCTCCAACAGGTCGCCGAGGCCGCGGAAACCGTTGCGCAAATCCTCGGTCATCTCGCGCGCGGCAGCGGCACTACGCACGATACGCGGGCGCAGGAACACGAGCAACTCCGTGCGGTCGCCCTACACATCCGTGGTTCCGAACAATTTGCCCAGCACCGGAACGTCTTTCAAATACGGGATCCCGCTGTCGCCATAGGTTTGGGT
>JANLXP010000876.1:0-6767 GCA_031365165.1 Alphaproteobacteria bacterium | reverse complement strand
GGCCTCGGGCACGGGCATGGCCTGGCCCTTCGCGATGGCTTGCATCGTCAACGTGGAGATGGCGCCAAAATCGAGGCCCGTGTTCCAGACGCCGGGCTTGACCGAGCGCGTCTTATCAAACGCGAACATTTGCGGGATCAGCTGCACCGGAATGTAAGTGAGCTTGGTCGTTGGATTGAACGCCATCGGCTGCCAGTTGTGGCCGCCGTGGGGCGAGGGCTGCACCATCTTCGGGTTGTCGCGATAGGCGTTGCTTGCGTCCTCGATCGGTCGGCCCTTCGCGTCGAGACCCTTCGCCCACGTCACGGGGATGTAGTTCTTACCCGAAATGAACTCGCCCGTTGCGCGGTCGAGCACGTAGTAGAAGCCGTTCTTCGGCGCTTGCATGATGACTTTGCGAAGCGCTCCGTTGATCTCAAGATCGGCCAGGATCATGTGCTGGGTGGCGGTGTAGTCCCAGGTGTCGCCCGGCGTTTCTTGGAAGTACCAGGCCATCTCGCCGGTGTCGGGTTTGATCGCGACGATCGACGATAGATACAGATTGTCGCCGCCGCCGGGCGAACGCAGGTAGCGGCTCCACGGACTTCCGTTGCCGGTGCCGACGTAGAGTAGGTCGAGGTCGGGGTCGTAGGCCATCGAGTCCCACACCGTGCCGCCGCCGCCGACTTCCCAATATTTCCAGCCGGGTCCGGGATCGGCCTTCCATGTTGGGATGGCCGCTTTCAGATGTTCGTTCTCGACAGGAGCGCGCGGGTCGCCAGGCACCGTGTAGAAACGCCAGAGCTGGCGGCCGGTGTCGACATCGTAGGCGGTGATGTAGCCGCGCACGCCGAGTTCGGCGCCGCCGTTGCCGATGATGACTTTGCCTTTGATGATGCGCGGTGCGCCGGTGACTGTGTAGGGCTTGTTGCGGTCGACGGTTTGAACTTCCCAGATCGGCCTGCCGTTTCGCGCGTCGAGCGCGACCAGTCTGCCGTCGAGCGTGCCGACATAGACGCGGCCTTTCCACACGGCCACGCCGCGGTTGACGACGTCGCAGCAGGGCTTGCGGCCGGTTTCGCCGGGGACTTTCGGATCGTAGGTCCACAGTTCCTCACCCGACTTTGCGTCGAGTGCGTAGACCTTGCTCCACGAGCCCGTCGCGAACATCACGCCGTCGACGACGATAGGCGAGGCTTCGAGGCCCCGGATCGTGTCGGTGTCGTAGGTCCATGCGAGACCCAGATCCTTCACGTTGCCGGCGTTGATTTTGTCGAGCGGCGAGTAACGCTGTTCGCCGTAGGTGCGGCCGTGCGCGAGCCAGTTTTGCGGTTCGGAGTCGGCGTCAACGATGCGCGCACCGTCGAGATTGTTGACGGCGTTGCCGATACGCCTGGCCGTCGTTTGCGCCTTGCTGACGTCGACGGGTTGGCTCCCCGTCATCACGTCGGTGATCGTCGTGGGCTGACCGCCGAAGGAGCGGCCGAGAATGGGGATCGCGAGCACGAGCGCTACGGCCGCCGCGACGAGTGCGAGACGTGTATTCTCCGATGTCATGAAGTCCGCCCTTGAGGATTGTTTATCGTTGTTGCGCGCACGGTAGCCATCCGGCGGGGCGGCTGCAACGGGGGCTAGTGCGGCAACCTCAGGACGAAGGCCGCGCGGTCGTCGCGCGTTTCGACGATGACGTCACCGCCGTGGCGGCGGGCGATTTGGCGGACGAGCGCGAGGCCTAGACCAGTGCCCGTTGAGGCGGCGCCGGCCTTGCGGAAGAACGGTTCGAAGATGCGTGCGCGGTCGGCCTCGGCGATGCCGGGGCCGTGGTCGCTGACGGTGAGGACGGCCGCGCCCGGTTGCATCGTGACGGCGACGTCGATGGGCGGCGCGCCGTGGCGCTTTGCGTTTTCGAGCAGGTTGCGGATCAAGCGGCGCAGGAGCCGTGCGTCGCCTTGCACGGTGACCGGAGTACCCGCGACCGCCGTGCCTTCATAGTGCGCGGCTTCTTCGGCGGCGAGAGCCAGGAAGTCGATCGGTTCGATCTGATCAAGGCGCTCCATCGCGTCGAGGCGGCTTGAGAGCAGGATTTCGTCGATCAGTTGATCGAGTTCGGCGATGTCTTGTTCGAGTTCGGCTTTCGCGGCGGGGTCTGCTTTCTCTTTCAAGAGCTCGATGCCCATGCGCAGGCGCGTGAGCGGCGTGCGCAGTTCGTGGCTGGCATTTGCGAGCAGCATCTTGTGGGCTTTGATCAGTTCTTCGATGCGGCCGGCTGCGCGGTTGAAGCTTTCGGCGACCCTGGCGACTTCGTCGCGACCTTCGACTTTGACGCGCACCGTTAAGTCGCCGGCGCCCAGTTGCTCGACGCCGGTTTGCAAGCGCTCCAGCCGGTTCGTCAAGCCGCGCACGATCGGATAGGCGCCAAGCGCGATCAACAGCGCCACGATCGCCAGATGCCCGAAGAAGCCGAGGCCGTAGCCGCGGTGATCATGATCGAAACGCGAGCGGAAGACGACGACGCGCCCGTCGCTGAGTGGAAGGCGCCAAACGCTTTGATGCGGGCGACGGAACCACCTGTCATCGCCGCCGTTCGTCACCTCGTCAGGGGGCGGCAGCGGTTCGCCTGAAGCGGCGAGCAGCGCGCCGTTCTCATCGAAAAGCGCAAGGTCGGCGCGGATGAGGCGCGACAGGCGGTCAACGGCTTGCTTTTGCTCCGGCAGCGGCGCGGCCTTGTCGGCGAGCGCAGCAGTGAGCACGCCGCCGGCCATGTGAAAGGCGCCGCGCATCGAGTCGGCTTCTGGACCTGCGCGCCAAACGGCGGCGGTCGCGAGCACGGCGAGCAAGAGGCTTGCTACGATCGTCAGATAGACTTTGACGTAGAGGCGGTTGAAGATGCGCATCGCGCGTTAGTCCTGCGCCTTGGCGAAGACGTAGCCCGCGCCGCGGACCGTGATGACGCGGCGTGGCTCCTTCGGGTTGTCTTCGATCGCGGCGCGGATGCGCGAGATGTGCACGTCGATCGAGCGGTCGAAGGCCTCGATCGTTTCGCCTTTGACGAGGTCGAACAGGGCGTCACGCGAGAGCACGCGACCTGCGCGCTCGGCCATCGCGAGGATGACCGCGTATTGGTAGCTCGTGAGCGTGCGCGGCGCCCCGTCGATGCGGACTTCGCGGGCGTCTTTGTCGATCTCCAATCTGCCGAAGCTAAGCACGTTGGCGGGCGTGCTGTGCGCGCGTCTGAGGATCGCGCGTAAGCGCGCCAGGAGTTCGCGCGGCTCGAACGGTTTCGGCAGGTAGTCGTCGGCGCCCATTTCGAGGCCGACGATGCGGTCCATCGCGTCGCCTCTCGCGGTGAGCATGAGGATTGGTGTTTGTGCCTTCGTCCGGACTTCTTTGCAGACCTCAAGGCCGTCCATATCGGGCAGCATGAGATCGAGTACGAGCGCGTCGAAGGTTTCGCGTTGCGTGAGTGCGAGACCTGCACGGCCGCTCGGCGCGTGGGTCACGCGGTAACCCGCGCCCGCCAGATAGTCTTCGACCATCCGGGCGAGGCGCGGGTCATCTTCGATGAGCAAGATGCGGTCGGCCACCGTCGATTTCCTTCAGCGGCCGGACGCCATCAGAAATCCCAGCGTTGCGCAATCTTTGCGCGTTGCTCCGGCGTCAAGACGTCGGCGGCGTCTGCGATCGCTTGCGTGATGCGTTTGCTGGCCTCGTCCGCGGTCGCGATTTGCTCGGCGCGGAAGGCTTCCACGGCGGCGCGGTCGACCGTCGGCGCCCGCAAAATTTCGGCAGCGCGCTTGTGCGCGGCTTGCATCTTTTGGTGCAGCGGCTGCATGTCGGTCGCGAGTGCGCTCGCGATCGCGGTCAGCTTTTGCTTCTGCTCTGGCGTTGCATCGACTGTGCGGGCGAGGTGATCGGCCATGCGGGTTGCGTGTTCCGTCACCTCCGCCGGATCCATGGGCCCATGCATGCGGTGATGACCCCAGCCGCCCGGTCCGCCGCCCCAATGGCGCGGGCCGAAGCCACCGTGGCCCATCGCCGAGGTCGCGAGGCCGCCACCGACCAGGCCGACCACTGCGGCGCCGATCAAAGCCAGGTAGCCGAAGCCGCGGCGAGCGGGTTTTGTTTCGTCGTTCATTTTTGTCTTCTCCGTTTTGGGCCTGAGTATGCCCTGCCCTTCAGATGCTGCACGCGTGTTTCGTGGGGTTTGCGTTCGTGTAAAGATTTGTTGCGGGCGGGCGTTCGTTAAGACAGGTCCCCGCGGCATTTGGCGCAAAACCGCGGCGCATTCGGGGTTGTGCCTCCAACCGTCTGCCGCTCTAATCCGCCGCCTTTCGGCCCTTTTTTCTGCGAGAAATCCATGGCGCGCCTGACGATCATTCCCGACAACACAAATATCGACTTCGTCGCGCAGCGCTACATCGCCTTTGCCATCGACGGTTTGCTGGTTTTGGCGACCATCCTTTCGCTCTATTTCCAGGGCCTCAATCTTGGCATCGACTTTACCGGCGGCGTCGTCATCGAGGCGTCGAGTGCAAACACGATTGATGTCGGCGCGTTGCGCGAGAAACTCGACGGGCTTGGGTTTGGCGAAGTGGCGATCCAGAATTTCGGCACTGACAAATCCGTTCTCATTCGCGTTCAACCGTCCAAGCACGTCGTCGGCCAGGAAATGGCGGTTGCGAACAAGATCAAGGAAGCCCTGGGCAAAGGCTTCACGATCGGCCGGCAGGAAGCGGTCGGCCCCAAAGTTTCGGGCGAGCTGTTCCAGACCGGTATTATCGCCACCACGCTCGCCATTCTCATGATCGCTGCCTATGTGTGGTTCCGCTTTGAGTGGCAGTTCGGGATCGCCGGCATGTTGGCGACGGGTCATGACGTGCTGGTTGCGATTGGCATGTATTCGTTCTTCCAGTTCGACTTCAACCTGACCTCTATCGCGGCGCTTCTGCTGCTTGCCGGTTACTCGATCAACGATACGGTCGTCGTGTTCGACCGGATCCGCGAGAACCGCCGCAAGTTCCGGCAGATGCCGCTGCCGGAGCTTATCAATCTGTCGACGAACCAGACGCTGTCGCGGACGTTTTTGACCAGCTTTACGACGGCCTTGTCCGTTGTGCCGTTGATCCTGTTCGGCGGCGAGGCGCTGTTCGGTTTCGGCGCCACGATCTTGTGGGGCATCGTGATCGGCACGTATTCGTCGGTGTTCGTCGCGGGCTGTCTGTTGCTCTTTATGCCGACGATCAAGATGGGCCAGGCGCGTCCGCAAACGGCGGCAGGCGCGCAGGTTTAGCCCACGTAGGCCCAGCCCATTCGGAGCGCGGTCATGCACAAGAACGTTCCGAAGGCGAGACGCAAAGCGCGCCGCGAGAGGCTGTGCGCCAGCGCGACGCCCCAAGGTGCTGCGACGATTGTGGCAGGCACGATGAGTGCCAGACCGATCAGGCTCACATAGCCCAGCGAGTAGGGCGGCAGGCCGCTTGCGTTCCAGCCGGTGACGATCATCCCGATTGCGCCGGGTACGGCGATGATCAGGCCGAAGCCTGCTGCGGTTGCGACGGCGCGATGGATGGGCGCGCCGAAGAGCGTCATCACCGTGACGCCGAACGTGCCGCCGCCGATCCCCATCATCACCGAGAGGCAGCCGTTTGCTAGGCCGAGCGGCCAGCTCCATAGACCCTTCGGCGCGTCGTCGCCGAGGCGCCAATCTTCGCGGCCCACGAGCATGAAGAGGCCGAGCGCGCCCGCGCCGCCGGCGAACACGCCGGTTAGGCCCTTGCCGCCGACGAGGCTTGCGACCCACGTTCCGACAAGGACGCCGAAGAATGTAGGCAGCGCCCAAGCGCGGAGCACGTCCCAATCGACGGCGCCTTTTTTGTTGTGGCTCAGGGTCGAGCGGATCGAGGTTGGGATGATGGTCGCGAGCGAAGTGCCGACTGCGAGCGGCATTCGCACCGCCTCGTCGACGCCGAGGAACGAGAGCGTCTGGTAGAGCACCGGCACGAGCACGATGCCGCCGCCGACGCCGAGCAGGCCCGCGACGGTGCCCGCGATGAGCCCCGAGAGGCCGACACCCACGGCCAGCGCGATCAATTCGCCGGTCGAAACCGACGCAAACGTGTCCACGCTCATACGGTCCCGAGGCTCATGGAAACAAAAAACACGAAATCGAATCCGTTTGATGCGTTTGCTTCGCAGATTTCTGCCAGTTTATCCGTTTGGAATCCGTTTGGAATCCGTTTGGGAAGCGTTTGCTGGAATCGAAACCGCGAAGACCTACCCATTTATATGCCGTTATTTCGAAAAGGCGCCGACGACAAAGATGCGCGCCCGCGTGCTTCGCGGATTGGCCCGCAAATCGCCGGTGGTCCCGATGCACAATGTCAAGGCGTGGTCGCAATCGTCGTGCGCCAACGCGCCGGATTGAATGGAAGAACATAGTTAGAACATTTTGCTACAAAAGTCAAGCGAATATCCTGGTCGAACGCACTTCGAGTGCGCCACATCGCGATGTTGGTGCGCGTTCGGTTGAGGAGCGCTTCATCGACGCGGATGACGTTCCCCGTTTTCGCCGGCGCGGCCGGCTTTGGCGGCTGCGGGTATCTGGAAGCCTTCGACAGACGGCCCGAAGGGCTCGCCGAGGTGCGCCGGCCCGCGAATGGCGCATTTGCGCGCTATTCCCGCTGCCTTACAGGCTCTCGCCGCTCAAATCAAAATAAATGGCAATTCGCATGCAACCCAAACCGAGCGCGTGCGTTGTGTACTTTACTGCGACGAACTGTCGGCAGGAA
>JANLXP010000838.1:0-3189 GCA_031365165.1 Alphaproteobacteria bacterium | reverse complement strand
AATGGCTGGAAGACGCGGTTCATGGCCTTAAAGGAGCCCCTTTTGTCGCAGACATTCGCAATGCAGGTGCAGCTGCGGCAATCGACATCGAGCCTGCACCCGGCGCACCCGGGAAGCGCGGTCACGAGGCGATCCGACGGGCGTTCTTTGATGAAAACATTGTGTTGCGCGTGGGGGGTGACACGATTGCTTTAGGTCCCGCACTCATTGCAGAACAGAGCCACATCGAACGGTTGGTCGCGGGCGTTGAACGCGTGCTGCGCCGCCTCTCATAAAAACGGAAGGGAACCTTCATGCTCGTCGGCGTTCCGAAGGAAGTCAAAGTCCACGAATACCGCGTCGGCCTCACGCCATCGAGCGTGCGCGAACTGATCACGCACGGCCACAAGGTGATCGTGCAATCGAACGCCGGCACCGCGATCGGCCTGACCGATGAGATGTACAAGGGCGCAGGCGCTGAAATCGTAGCTACCGCTGCTGACGTCTTCGCACGCGCGGACATGGTCGTGAAGGTGAAGGAGCCGCAGCCGCCGGAGATCAAGATGCTCCGCTCGGGCCAAGTGCTGTTCACGTACCTCCACCTCGCGCCCGATCCCGAACAGACCGAAGGCCTCCTCAAATCCGATTGCGTCGGCATCGCTTACGAAACTGTGACGGACGCGCGCGGCGGCCTGCCATTGCTCGCACCGATGTCGGAAGTCGCCGGCCGCATGTCGATCCAAGCCGGCGCGCACTGCTTGGAGATGGAGCAGGGCGGTCGCGGCATGTTGCTCGGCGGCGTGCCCGGCGTTCCCGCAGCGAAGGTCGTCATCATCGGCGGCGGCGTCGTCGGTGCGAACGCGGCGCGCATGGCGATGGGCCTTGAAGCACACGTCACCGTCATCGACAGAAGCTTGCCGCGCCTTGCCGAACTCGACCAACAATTTGGCTCGATGCTGAACACGATCTATTCGACGGTCGACTCGATCGAAGAATCCGTGCTGGCCGCCGACCTCGTGGTGGGTGCAGTCCTATTGCCCGGTGCCGCAGCGCCGAAGCTCATCAGCAAGGCGCTGGTCGAGAAGATGAAAAAGGGATCCGTCCTCGTCGACGTCGCCATCGACCAAGGCGGCTGCGCGGAAACGTCGAAAGCAACGACGCACGCCCAGCCCACCTACCGCGTCCACGACGTGGTGCACTATTGCGTTGCGAACATGCCGGGCGCCGTCGCCAGAACGTCGACTTTCGCGCTCAACAACGCGACGCTCCCCTTCACGTTGGCCCTCGCCGACAAAGGCTACGTGAAAGCCTGCAAGGACAACCCGCATTTGCTCGCGGGTCTCAACATCCACCGCGGCGCGCTCACCTATCAAGCGGTCGCCGACTTCCAAAAGCGCGAATACACCCCGCCGGAGCGCGCGCTCGCGCGCTAATCGCGCTTACAGTGCCGATCACGTATTCGTGCCCTGCGTCAAAGCGGCAGCGCGTGTTCGCGCGCGCTCGCGAATAACCGCGCAAACGCGTCGCGCGCCGCACATCCGCCTGGTCGCCGCCGCAATCTCGCCCGCACTCTGAATCGCAGGTGAAGCGCGCGTTCAATCGCCACTCAGCGATGTCCCCGTAATCCTATGTGCGTTCCGGCGCGAAGGGTTCGCGTGAGAACCAGAGCAACGATTACACAGGAGTCACTCACATGAAGCGCATTCTCTTAGCGACCGTCGCCCTCGCCATGTTCGCGGGCGCCAACATTTCGGCGGCGAACGCCGGCAACAAGGTCGTGATCGACCAATGGGGCACCGGCAACGGCGCCGCCGCAGTTCAGCAGGGCTACCACAACAGAATCGTCGTGAAGCAACAGGGCCGCGACCACTTCGCCCGCGGCTGGCAGACCGGCTACCGCAACAAGGTTCTCGTCGAACAGAACGGCGCGCGCAACAGCGCAATGACCGAACAGCGCGGGGACGACAACCTGGCGGTGACCGGCCAGGAAGGCCGCAACCTGACCGCGAACACGTATCAGTCCGGCTACGGCAACGTCGCAGGTACCGCGCAGATCGGCAACGGCTCGATCGCGACGACCGATCAAGCGGGCGTGAACAACACCTCGGGCGTCATTCAGGTCGGCAACGGTCAGAACGCCCACGTCGCGCAGAGCGGCAACGGCAACATCTCCGTCGTCATCCAGGGCGGGTTCTAACGCGAGCGGCGGGAGCGGACGCGCCGCTCCCGCCCTTTCACCCTAAGGAGAGTCAAATGTTGAAGCTCATGAGTACGCTCGCCGGCGCGACGATATTGATCGGGTGCGCAACCGCATCGTTCGCCGACGGCGATATCGCCGCCCCCACCGTCACGCACACGAGCGCTGCCCCCGAAGCGCCGCTCGCCTGCACCATCCGCGCACAGAAAGTGCGCGATGGACTACGCCTCGAAGCGCTGGTCGCGACCCAGCACCAAGCAGCCGGCACCTACCAGTTGATGCTCACAAAGGCAGGCCCCGCAGGCTCCTCGGACGTCTCGCAAGGCGGCGACTTCTCGGTCTTACCCGGCACGACGTCGGTTTTGAGCGGCTCCGAAATCAGCCTGGAGCGCGGTGCCAAACTGACCGCGAAATTGGTGCTCGCGACCCACGACGGCGACGTCGGCTGCGAAGCCGCATTCGAAATCTGAAATCCGGTGCGCGGGGCTCAGCGTTGCCCCGCGCGCACGGCCCTGAGGGAAAACAAGCGCGACAGGCAATCCGTCACTGTATCCGGCACGCGGGATAGATAAGGTGCGCCCGGAAAATGGGACTTGAGACGTGCACCTTTCCAGGCGGACACTGCTGATCGGCGCGAGCTTCGCGCTCACGCCGCTCGTGCGCGCCGCCGACCGGTTGGGCGCGATCGCACAAGACGTGGCCAACCTCGGCGCCCCCGACACCGCGCTTGAAGCGAATATCGCAGCCCTCGCCACCGAAGCGGGTCTCACCAAAGTGGGCTTCGCCGCCGTCGACATGAGCAAAGGCCGCACCGCGTTCGTGCGCGGCGGCGAACTCTTCGCCATGGAAGGCCTCAACAAGCTCCCCATCGCCGCGGCTTACCTGAAGCTCGTGCAAGACGCGGCCGCACGCCTCGACGCGCGCATCTATCTGAAAGCCACCGACATCGTCCCCGGCCGCTCCCCGATCGCAGACCGCCTGCGCAAACGCCGCACGATGTTTACGGCGCGCCA
>JANLXP010000816.1:0-9893 GCA_031365165.1 Alphaproteobacteria bacterium | reverse complement strand
CGGGTTCGCGGCCGCTCTCGGACATGCGGTGGGGAAAGCGATGGCGGTCGCACTCGCGGTGCTCGCATCGGCTCCGGCCATCGCGAGCATGGCGCTGTTGTTCGTGGGCACCCGTTGGCCCACGCTTGGCCGTTCGATCATCGCGAACGCCATCGGCGGCGTCGTCTTCACCGGGTTGGCGAGCCTCGCGCTACTCGCCGTCATTATCCCGCTCAACAACGCGTTGAACCAATACGACGTATTCTACCTGGTGCTGCTTGGCGTGGCGGTCGCAATCGTCCTCCTCGCGCTCTTCCTCCAAATCCGCGCCCGTGCCACATTCTCGTGGGCCCGCGCCGCGGGCATTGCCTCCGCAATCGCAACCCCGCTCGCGTTCATATTCCTCCGCGGGCAATGAGGCGCGAGATCACGCTCCACGAAACGAATTGTTAAGCGGACCAGTGCGTAGCTTGGCGCGAAGCAGCGAGAAGCGACGCGTCCGATGGCCGATTGCAACGACAATTATCCCGGGCAGACGGCAAAGCCGCACGAACTCCTAGAACTCGCGAACGAGTATGCGAGCGCTGCCGAACGGCTCCTCGAGCTACGCCGCAAAGGTGAACGACTTTCACAAGCCCCATTCAGGCTCACGGCCATTCACGCGATCGAGTTGTATCTAAACGCCGTGTTGTTGGCACATGGACGCAATCCAGCCGAGGTGCGGGGCTTCCAGCACGATCTCTCGAAAAGAACCGTCTCCGCAAAGGACGCAGGTCTAATACTACGCCGGAAAACCATTGCACACATAGATGCACTCACAACATGGCGAGAGTATTTAGCGACAAGGTACGACCCACAACAGAACACCACCCTCTCGCAGCTGAATCGATTGCACGCAACGCTTCAGGAAGTTCGGGCGAAAGTCCTGGCCATCGTAGAACGCGGCGAATCCTCCGGGCCAACGAGGAAAAGCCAGTCAGGAAATCAGTAACATCAGGGACCATTGCCTTCGTTGCGGCGAACCCTCGTCAGACGGCATCGCGTGCCTGGCAATCAAGCTCCAATCCCACCCCGCTACCTCTTCCCCTTCTGTGCAACGCTGGCGATCAGGTCGTCCGCTTTGGCAAGAAAGCGTTTCAGAAGCGGTGACGTGCTGGCCCTGCTGTAGGCCATAACCAAATCGATGGTTGGCGGCGCGCCGGCGAGCGGACGCGTGATCACCGTCGGCGGCAACAGAGACTGCGCGTAGGCCGGCACCAACCCCAAACTGCGCGTGGAGGCGATCAGCGAGATCGCCATCGACAGGTTCTCCGCATCGTGATCGGCGGTGAGGCTGATCCCGGCACTCTTCGCATAGTCGTCGATCGCCGCAATCAAAGCGGGCGCTATTTTCTGCGATGGCCGGATGAACGTCTCGCCGGAAAAATCGCGCGGGCGAATGCTCTCGCGCGCGGCCAGGCGATGGTCCTTCGGCATGAGCACGACAAGCGGCTCTCTGATCAAAAGCTTGAACGCCAAGCCCGCCGCACGCTCGGCACGGCGAATGAATGCGACGTCGACCGCGCCGCGCAAAAGACCGGCGGTCAACTCCGGCGATGTTTGGCTCAACACGCGCACTTCGATGTTGGGCAGATCGTCGTGCAAGATGCGCAGCGCTTCGGGCAGCCACATCATCTCCTGGCCCGTCAAGAACCCAAGAACGAACGGCTTCATCGCCGGTTGCGACGCGCGGCGCGCGGCCTCGACGGCCGCATCAGCTTGCAGCAGCGCGAGCCTCACATGGTCGAGAAAGACGCGGCCCGCGGCCGTCAACTCGATCCCCCGCGCGTTGCGCACCAAGAGTGCGACACCGACTTCCGCTTCCAAGTCGCGGATCTGCCGGCTGAGCGACGGTTGCGCCGTGTGCAGGCGCCGCTCGGCGGCAAGCGTGAGGCTGCCCTCTTCGGCGACCGCAACGAAATAGCGAAGGTGGCGAAGCTCCATGTGTCCCATGCCTGAAAGGTATGGCTGCAGCTTACAAAGTCTTGGTCGTGCGGCCAATCCGGCTGCAACAAATCGCGCGGCCACACGGGAAAACCCCCGGGGCTTTTAATCAGAAACAGGAGACAATCATGGCTGGAATGAGCGCTTTGGCCGCGACGATCGTTCTCGTGCACGGCGGCTTCGTCGACGGCTCCGGTTGGGAAGGCGTCTACAAGATACTCAAGAAGGATGGCTACAACGTCACCGTCGTTCAGAACCCGACGAAGTCGCTGGCCGATGACGTCGCCGTCACGCGCCGCGCGATCGCCGCCGTCAACGGACCGGTGATTTTGGTCGGCCATTCGTATGGCGGCGCGGTCATCACGGAGGCGGGCAACGACGAACACGTGCGTGCGCTCGTTTACATCGCGGCCTTCGCACCCGACACGGGCGAGTCGGTGAACACGCTCATCAAAGATCCGCCGCCCGGCGCACCGGTGCCGCCGATCCTGCCACCGCAAGACGGATTTCTGTTTCTCGACCGCGCGAAGTTTGCGGCATCGTTCGCCGCCGACGTCCCAGCAGAAGCCGCCGCCTTCATGGCGGACGCGCAAGTACCGTGGAGCGTCGATGCGCTCGGCGGCACGATCAGCGCAGCGGCCTGGAGAAAGAAGCCGAGTTGGTACTTGGTCGCGACCGACGACCATATGATCCCGCCCCCGGCGCAACGCCAGATGTCGAAGCGCGCAGGCGCGACGACGGTCGAAGTCAAAGGCAGCCACGCGATCTACGTCTCGCAACCGGCCGCCGTCGCCGCGATCATCGAACGCGCCGCCCAAGGCGCGATGCAAGGGTCGCACTAGAGCGCACAGTCATCGGGCGGCCGACAATTTCGGCCGTCCGCCCAAGGGGTTGAACCGATTTGAGCGTTCGTGCGTTATAGGCACATGGCGATTCCTGAACGAGATACACCGTCCACGTCGATGGTAAACATGGCGATTTTCAGTCGGCTCAACCAATGGGCCGGCGAGATGCTGAGTGTCCTGCGCATCATGGCGGGCCTTCTCTTCCTTGAGCATGGGATGCAGAAGTTCCTCTCCTTTCCACCTGGCGAACACGCGGGAAGCGGATGGGCCCTGGCCGGTCCCGGCGACTACGCCGGCATCGTCGAACTCTTCGCCGGCCTCTTGATCGCACTCGGCCTCTTCACGCGGCCGGCCGCTTTCATCGCCTCCGGCACCATGGCGGTGGCCTATTTCCTCGCCCACGCGACGCGCGGCTTCTTCCCGGTCAACAACCAAGGCGACGCCGCGATCCTCTACGCTTTTGTCTTCCTGTATTTCGTGTTTGCAGGCGGCGGCCCCTGGAGCCTCGACGCGATCCTTCGAAAGCGCACTTAAGCGGGCACGTAGCTCAGCCTGATCACATCCTCACCAACCCGATCGTGGGTCATCAGGCGAAGCGGCGGCCGCGGTCCGGCGAAATACGGCGCGCCATTCCCGAGCACGACGGGATGCAGATAGATCCGATACTCGTCGATCAAACCAAGCTCGGTGAGGCTTCGCGCCAAGTTCGGACCGGCGACTTCGATTTCGCCATCGCGCTCGGCCTTCAGCTTACGCATCGCGCCCGCGAGATCACCCTCGACAAGCGTGGCGTTCGGACCAACCGACTTCAAAGTGCGTGAGACCACCCATTTCGGCTGACGCCGCCACGCCGCGGCGTAAGCCTTTTCATCCACGCCCCACTCCGGCTGATCCTCGTCCCAGTATCGCATGATCTCGTACATGTTGCGGCCATACACACTCCCCGCCAACCCCTCAGCCT
Source organism: Alphaproteobacteria bacterium (assembly GCA_031365165.1). Lineage (GTDB taxonomy): Bacteria > Pseudomonadota > Alphaproteobacteria > Micropepsales > Micropepsaceae > SZUA-430. The sequence continues at coordinate 6,125 of JANLXP010000816.1, read as the reverse complement.
CCGCGACGAAGTAACGAAAGAGCGTGGGCGTCGGCGCAAACTTCGTATGGTCGACGTAACCGTCGAGCGACTGGTTCATTCCAAACACGAGCTTCGCCATATTTCTGTCTCCGTATGTCTACGCTGCCGCTCGCGCCGTCGCCTCTTCCGCGAGAAAAAGCGCGCGGAGCTGCTTGGCATCCTGCTTCGGCGGCGCGCCGAACGTGCGCGCATATTCCCGGCTGAACTGCGAAGCGCTTTCGTAGCCGACCTCGAATGCCGCCGCTTCGACGTTGAACGAGCGGGAGACCATCAAGCGGCGCGCTTCCAGCAGGCGCAGTTGCTTTTGATATTGCAACGGCGTCATCGATGTCAGCGCCTTGAACTGACGATGAAAGGCAGACGTGCTTATTCCGGCGATCGCGGCCAATTCCTCGATACGAATCGATTCTCGAAAGCTGCTTCGCAAGTTGTGCATCGCGCTGATGACGGGTTGAGTTGGGCTGCTTGCCAGCGCAATTCGCGCGACGTCGCCGCCATGAGGGCCGGTCAAAAGCCAATAACAAATCTCGCGCATGATCAGCGGGTGAAGCGTCGCAATCGCCTCGGGCGTATCGAGCAGCCGCGCCAAGCGCAGCGCGCAGTCGGCCAGCGGCCCTTGAAAGTTCGTCACGAAAACGCCGCGGCCTGGTTCGCCACTCGTCTTTGGCGGCGCATCAAGTCCCTCCGCGACGCTGCGCATGATCGCAAGATCGAGTTCGAACGCGAGCACCAGGCACGGCTCGCCTTGGCTCGCTTCAATCACCCGGCCGATTGAGGGCGTCTCAACGCCGACCACGAGGGCCTGCCCCGCGCTGTACTTAAGCTCGCTGTCACCGAACATCGCCCACTTCGCCCCCTGCGCGACGATGCACATCATCGGCTTTGAGATCATGTGCTTCGCGGGCTTTGGATGATTCGATCGCAGGATGGCGAGCCCTGGGATTGCCGTCGCGAAAAGGCTCTCGCCGGGGTGGCTCTGCGTATGGCGTAGCAGCGCTTCGGCCAACTTATCGGGCATGTCCGACGCTTCCGTTCAGCTTGAAACCTATGGCGAGCGTAGTACGTACAAGCAGGAATAGGCAAGAAATGAGGTGGTTTCGGTATTCCGCCCTCTCCGCTCCGCCGCCCATACTCGAAAACGCAATCGGCGCCCCCACCCCACGTCATGACGGAGAGAATATGTCGGACAGCAAAATCGCGATCGTCACCGGCGGCAGCCGGGGCATCGGCCGCAACACGGTGCTCTGCCTCGCCAAGCGTGGCGTCCGTTCGATCTTCACGTTCCACACAAATCGCGCAGAAGCCGAAAAGGTCGTGGCACTTGCCGCCGAAGCGGGCGCCCGCGCGATTCCTCTTCAACTCGATGCGGGCAATGTGGCCTCGTTCGACGGTTTCGTTGGCCGGGTGCGAGAGACACTCGCCGATATGAAAGCCGAGCGTTTCGATTACTTGGCAAACAATGCCGGAAACTCATCGAACGCAAGTCTTGAGTCGATAACAGAAGCGGAGATGGACGCGCTCTATAACGTCCACTTCAAGGGCGTCCTCTTCCTGACGCAAAAACTTCTGCCGCTCATGAATGATGGCGGCCGCATTGTGAACATCTCTTCAGGCCTGGCGCGCTTCACCGGGCGCAACCGCATAGGCTACGGTACGATGAAGGCCGCGGTCGAAGCGCTGTCGCGCTACATGGCCCTGGAATTGGGGCCGCGCCGGATCGCGGTGAATGTCGTGGCACCAGGTCCCATTGCGACCGATTTTTCCGGCGGGTTGGTTCGCGACAATGCAATGGTCAACAAGATGATCTCAGAGAACACGGCGCTTGGCCGCGCCGGCGTGCCCGACGATGTCGGCCCGGTCATCGCCGGGCTGCTCTCCGACGAGTTCGGTTGGGTCAACGCCCAGCGCATCGAAGTCGCCGGCGGCATGCACATCTGAGGGCCTCATGCCGAAACCAAGCATCAAACGATGCGCATACATCATCATCACTCGGCGGCTGCGATTGCAGCGTTGAGGAATTCGCCGACGTTTTCGGCCGTGTCGCGCTCATTCGCCAGGACTGCGAAGCGCCATCCGTCGGGCTTCTTGTACGCGCGCACGACCGCACCCACGCCGTTGAAGTAACCGCCGTGGCCGTACCATTCGCCCTTTGCGCCGAGCTGAAATCCGTAGCCGTAAGGTTCTTCTCCAGGCGTCTGCTTCGAGGTGAAGGCCGCCAGTGTCTCGGCGGGCGCGAGCGTACCGCTCTTTAGCAGGTCGAGAAACCGCATCATGTCCCCCGTCGTCGAATAGCACCCGCCCGCCGAAACGGAATGCCTGGGCAAGAAAGCAACGTTGCTGGCAAAAACGGGACCTGCATCGGTTTGCAATCGATCGTAGCCGGTCGCGATATTTGCAACGCCTTCGTCCACGGCAAAGCAACCGGAGTCCTTCATGCCAGCCGGCGCAAAAACCGTCTCCGCAACATGATCGGTGTACCGTTTGCCGCTCGTCAGCTCGACTATCTTGCCGAGCACGAGAAACCCGGCATTCGAATAACTGTAGGCCGAGCCGGGCTTGAACGCCGTGTGCAGAGGAACGGCCAGAGGAAGAAAATCATCGATGGCGTTGAGCGAAGCCTTAGGCGTCGCGTCGTATTTCGCCCCAAAGTAGTTTCCGAGCCCCGACGTGTGCGAAAGAAGTTGCGCAAGCGTGATCTCGGCCGCGTTCACCGGCCGCGGCACGCCAAGGTCGAACTTCGAAAGCGGGTCAGTCAGCGACAACCGGCCGTCCTTCATAAGCTTCACGATGACCGCCGCCGTCCACATTTTGGAGGCAGAACCGAGATTGAATTTCGTGGTCCTATTGTTTGCGACCTTGGCGTCCAAGTCCGCATACCCCCACGCCTGATCGACGATCGCTTTGCCGGCACCCTCCAGGCGAACCGTGCCCGAGAACAGACGCTGCTTCTCAAGCGCACCGACATAGCGCGAGACGGCGCTCTCTAACGCCGCGGGCTTCGAAAGATACTCTTGGGCAGTCCGCGGCCAGTCGTAGCTGACCGCAATACGCTTGATGCGCGCGCCACCCGTTTCCGTCGTGAGCTCGATCGTGCGCCATTCGCGCGTCGCCGCATGCCGCGCCCGCACGCGCACCATGTCGCCCTCGTTCGCCAACACCTCCACCGCCTCGAGCGGACCTCTCGCACGCGCATCGAGAAAGAGCTGAACCCGCGCCTCAATGGGCACGGCGCCTTTGTATTCGTCCGTGTACGTCCGCTCGACGAACGCACGAATACCGGCCGTATCCGCTTTGCCGAACGTGCCCAAGAATTCCTGCAGCCGCGCGCCCGCCTCCGTTCGTGGTAGCGGCGCTGCCTCGGCCGCGATCGCGACGATGAACACCAGCATCGAAAGCACGACGTTGAAAACTCTCATGACACCAAACCCTGTTTAACGTCGCACGCATCCGCCCGTGCCCGCAGAAAAGCTCGCTCCCGCGCGTTGCGGGAAAGCGTGGCCGCAGCTTCGAACTCCGACCGCGCCTCGGCAAGCCGCCCAACCCGGAACAGAAAGTCGCCCCGCGCCGCCGGCAACGGCGCGTAATTGCTCAAGCTCTCGACGTCGGCGATCTCGTCGACAAGTCTAAGCCCCGCCTCCGGTCCGAATGCCATACTGTGCGCGATCGCGCGATTGAGCTCGACCACCGGCGACGGCATAACGACCTGCAGCCGGTCATAGAGTGCCGCGATGCGCGGCCAGTCCGTATCGCATGCCCGCCGCGCGCGGGCATGACACGCCGCGAGGGCCGCTTGCAGCACGTAAGGCCCGTCACCGCCGAGCGCTTCCGCGCGGGCCAACGCATCGAGGCCGCGTCCGATTAGCAAATAATCCCAACGCGAGCGATCCTGCTCCGTCAGCGGCACGAGCGCGCCATCGGGCCCGTTCCGCGCCGCGAGTCGCGACGCCTGGATCTCCATCAACGCTAGAAGACCCAGCACTTCGGCGTCCTCCGGCATCAGCCCCGCCATGATGCGCCCGAGACGTTGCGCCTCCTGCGCGAGACCCGGCCGCACGAGGTCGTCGCCCGCCGTCGCCGCATAGCCCTCATTGAAAATGAGGTAGATGACCTCAAGCACCGAGGGCAGCCGCTCTGCCAGTTCGGCGCCACGCGGCACCGCGAAGGTCAGGCCGGCTTTGGCGATCGCCTTCTTCGCGCGGACGATACGCTGCGCGATCGTGGCGTCGCTCGAGAGGAAGGCGCGGGCGATCTCGTCGGTCGTGAGCCCGCCGACAACCCGAAGCGTGAGCGCCGCGCGCGCGTCGGGCGAGAGCACCGGATGGCACGCCGCGAAGATGAGGCCCAAGAGCTCGTCGCCAAGATCGTCGTCCATGGCCGCTTCGATCGCTTGGGCGCCGCCGTCGGACGTCTCGTCCAGCGTCCGCGCGATCTCCTTGTGCTTGCGCTCGCGCATCCTGCCGTGCCGGAGCGCGTCGATAGCGCGCCGTTTCGCGGCGGCCATCAGCCAGGCGCCGGGATTGGCCGGAACGCCGGTCCGCGGCCACTCGGCGAGCGCCACCACCAGCGCGTCCTGCGCCAGTTCTTCGGCGAGATCGACGCTGCGCACCATCCGGGCCAAGCCTGCGATGAGCCTGGCCCGTTCAATGCGAAAGGTCGCCTCGATCGCCTGATGCGTCTCGCCTGCGGTCATCAAGCCTTTTCGGGCAAGGCCGCGGGCAAGACAAGTGCGTCAGGCGACCCCGAGCTTTCCGCGCTCCCCGTCACGGGGCGCCGCGAGTTCCTCGGGCGTCATGAACGCGGCCAAATCCTCCGCCTCATAGAATGGCCGGATTTCCATCTCGCCAGGCATGCTGGCGGGCGCGCGCTTCGCCCAGGCCATCGCCTCGTCCATATCCTTGACCTGCCAGATCGAGAAGCCGACGACGAGCTCGCGCGTCTCGGCGAACGGCCCGTCAGTGATCGTGCGCTTCTTGCCGTCGAAGACGATGCGCTTAGCCTGAGCGCCGTTCTTCAAGCCGGCCGCCGCCACGAAGACGCCCGCCTGGACGAGCTCCTCCATGAACTTGTCCATCGCCGCGAAGGCTTCCAGCATTTCGGGCGTGGGCGGCCCGTCCATTTTCACGTCTGCCGAGGCCTTCGAGAGCACCATAACGCGCATCGTCTTCTCCTTGTTTGAGCCGATCCCTTTTGGATCTCATCTGGACGACGAACGAACTTGGCCGAGATCGACATCGCCCCGCAAATTTTTTCCCGAAACGCGAAAAACATATCCGTCTGATGCGTCTGCACGGCTCATTTCTGCGGTTTCATCCGTTCGGAATGCGTTTGGAATCCGTTTGCGATGCGTTAGCCGCACGAACAACAAGCATCCTCCACACGCACAAAACACGCACGCTGCGATGCAGCCAATGGCGCGCTATCGACCCACACGATCGTCACCCGCCAGATGCAAATTTCAAGTCGCAGCCGCGCGCTCCAACGGAGCCGGGAAATGCAGCCATCACGCTCAGCGATCGGCCACGAAAACAGTGTAGAACAAATAGCGAACACACGCAAGCGCAATCACGCCACCGACGCCAAATTCGCCTGCTTATTTCTTGTCGTTCTCAAACTGCTGCTTGCCCGCAACGCGAACGCCGCGCAGAAAAACATAAGCGCCAACCAACAGCACGCCGATCACGGACGGTATCGCCCAGATCCATTCGCCGGTCACGATCCCGATGACGGCCGTGCCTAAGCCCGCGGCCATGCCGATCAGAACGATGATTTCCATGTTGTTGTAGTGCGCATACGCCTGCGTGCCGTTGTCGAGGCGAACGCCGTGGATACCGGTCTGCCCACCGCCGCTTGAGAGATAAAACCGCCCGGTGCCGCCCTTGCGCAGAAGATCGGTGACCGCCCCACCCGTGCACACGGTCTTGAAGCTCCGCTCCACGCCGCTCCGATCGCGAAAGCGCAGCGTGTCGAAGATCGCATACCCACCGCTCGCGCGCACCGGCCGCGGGTCGGTTATCATTCGTTCGACGGCGAAGAAGAAGTGAATAGGTTTGTTCTCACCTGAGGAAACGGCATGGCACTTGAAATACTTGACGGCACGATCGAAG
>JANLXP010000808.1:0-16538 GCA_031365165.1 Alphaproteobacteria bacterium | reverse complement strand
CGTACATTCGCCGTTTCGCCGACCAGGTTGTCGTCGTCAAGTACGGAGGAAACGCGCTGGCCGGCGCGTCCGACGACCATGCGCTGGCCCTGTTCGCGCAAGACATCGTGCTGATGCGCCAAACCGGCATCGAGCCCGTCGTTGTGCATGGCGGTGGCCCGCAAATCGGTGCGATGCTGAAACGACTCGAAATCAAGTCGACCTTCATCGACGGCCTGCGCGTAACCGATCACGCGGCGATCGAGGTCGTCGAGATGGTCCTCACCGGCACGATCAACAAGCAGATCGTCTCAGCGATTAACAACGCGGGCGGCAAAGCCGTCGGCGTGTCGGGCAAAGACGGCCAACTCATCATCGCCAAGAAGCTGCTGAAAACCCGCCGCAATCCCGACAGCGGCAAGGAAGAGGTCGTCGACCTTGGGTTCGTTGGCGAGCCTGAAGAGGTCAATACCGAGGTTCTGCAGACGATCGTCCGCTCCGACATGGTGGCTGTAATCGCCCCCATCGGCGTCGGCCGGGCGGGCGAGACCTACAACATCAACGCGGACACGGTGGCCGGCGCCGTAGCTGGCGCCCTCAAAGCCGACCGGATGCTGCTCCTGACCGATGTTCCAGGGGTCATGGACCGCAACGGTAATTTGATTGAACGGCTCACCACAACCGAGGCGCGCGCTCTGATCAAGGACGGAACGATCTCCGGCGGCATGATTCCCAAGGTTGAAACCTGCATCGACGCAGCTGAGCGCGGCGTTCGCGCCGCGGTCATTCTCGACGGCCGGGTCCAACATGTGCTGCTCATCGAACTGTTTACAGAGCACGGCGCAGGCACCATGATCGTGCGCGGCTAAGGCTCGCCTTTTCAAGGACTTGCAGTGATCGTTTTGTTGCGCCGACTTGCGCTGTCGATGAGTATCGCGTTGGCGCTTGCGAGCGGCGGCGCACTCGCGCAACCGGCGCCGGCCGAAGACACGCCCCCCACCACGACACCGCCGCGCCCCGTCGTGATGCCGATGACCCCGGGAACCGAGCTTCGAGACCAGTCGGCAAAACCCACGACGCCGCGTCCGGCCAAGCCTCGCATCGTATCGGCGCCTGGCGCACCGCCCGTGGACGCCGCAACCAAGCCGATCCCCGGTGTCGGCAATCTGCAGCCGCAACGGCCCGTTGGGAACGCCAAGAGCGACTACTCGTTCTGCAATCGCACGTCCTATGCGCTGTCGATTGCCGTCGGCATCCGTAACGGTGGCCTCCTCTCGACGCGAGGATGGTGGATCGTGCCGGCAGGCGAATGCCGCGTCGTGATCAAAGGCGAACTGAAACAACCGACGTTCTATACATTCGCGCGTTCGTCCTTCGCCCACTCAGGCTCGATCCGAATTTGGGGTGGCGCGCAGACGCTGTGCACCGGCAAAGGAACGTTCTCGGCCACGAGCGATGGTAGCGACCAGTGTGGCCCAGGTTATGAGAGCCAAGGCTTCGCTCGTGTCGACACCGAAGGCAAGACCGCCTGGACAACCACGCTCGCCGAAACGCCGGGTTACAAATCACTCGACCAAGCACGCATCGCGGGCTTGCAGCGCTTGCTCGCCGATCTAGGCCGCTTCGAGGGTACGATCGACGGCGTCCCAGGACCAAAGTTCGCCGAAGCGGTGGTCCAAGTCCGAACCGCGCTCGGCGTTGCGCCGAACGACGCGGCAGGCCTCTACAACAAACTGCTCGCCGAAGCGGCGAAGAACCAAGCGGGCGCAGGCCTCACGTTTTGCAATCGCACGCAAGACATCATCTTCTCTGCCCTCGGTATCGAGTCACAGGGCAAGAAGCGCAGCATGGGCTGGTGGCGTCTGCAGCCCGGCCAATGTGAGAAAGTCATCAAAGACCGCCTGACCGACCGCTATGTCTACGCGTTCGCCGCAGCCGACCGTGCGGAAGGCGTCGCCGAAACCTGGGGCGGGACAAAACAATTCTGCACCCGTGACGCAACGTTCGAAATCGACGACGCCAGTGACTGCCAAGGCCGCAGCTTTAAGAGCACCGGTTTTCTGGAAATAGACACAGGCGGCCGCCCCGGCCTCACATTCGAATTCGCCGCCCGTAAGGACGCGTCGCAGTAGTTAGTGAGAGCGCGCGCCAGTAAGCGCCAACGCTTCGCGAACACGCGGCGAACGATCGTGCGCGAGCCGCTCGACCACCTCGATGGCGAGCGCGTGCGAGCGCGGCGTGAGCACGGCGTTAGGATCCGTGACCTGACGTCCCACCTTGCAAGCAAGTATGTAACGCACGTCCTCGTCGCTATCGCCAGCCAACATCTTGTTTGCCTGCTGCGGTGTGCTCGGATTCGCGGCTACCAGCCGGCGCACGTCCGCCGTCTGATCGTTCGCAAGGTAATAGAGAATCTCTGGCTCCACGTCCGCCCGCGCTGCCAAGAACAAGCGCGCGCTGTGTGCATGCCGCTCAAGCGACGCGCGCGCATCTTCGTAGGACAATTTTGCGGGCCGCGCCTCGCGCATACCCTTATCGCCGATCATTCGCTTCAACATAGAGACACCCACCCGCAACCTGCCTGAAGCCTACGCGCGCGCCCTTTAAGGGGGCTTTTCCCGAAGTAGTTAACATTCGGTTGCGATGAGGTATGTGATCGGGCTATTCCGCCCGCACATGACCCAACCCTCGCCCGACTTCAGCACCATCGATGTTTGGGTCTTCGACCTCGACAACACGCTCTATCCGCCGTCCTGCAATCTGTTCGCCCAAATGGACGTGAAGATGCGGGCGTTCATCTCCGAACTCTTGAACGTCGACACGGACGGCGCCTACCGCCTGCAAAAGGAATATTACCGCGACCACGGCACCACGCTGTCGGGGCTGATGCAGCTGCATGGCGTCGAACCGGAAAAGTTCCTGACGTTCGTGCATGATATCGACGTGTCGGTTGTGCCGCCGAACGCGGCCCTTGCTGAGGCACTGGTGCATCTGCCGGGCCGCCGCCTTGTGTTCACCAACGGCACAGTCGCTCACGCAAAGCGCGTGCTCGACCGCATTGGCATTCACGACCACATGGATGACATCTTCGACATCGTGCACGCAGATTTCATCCCAAAGCCGAAGCTCGAAACCTTCGAACGCTTCGTGACGAAGCACAAGATCGACCCGAAACGGGCGGCCATGTTCGAAGACCTCGATCGCAACTTGGCACCGGCCCATGCCTTGGGTATGACGACGGTTCTGGTGCGCAGCGCTGACGGCCACGCTGATCCGGCGGTGCGCGGTTGGGGTGACGCGCCAGCCGACGCGCCGCATGTACATCACCGTACCGACGACCTTGCCAACTTCCTGACCACCATTCGCTTGAAGGCTGCCCAATGAGCTGGACGAACCTGCAGATCGCGATCGATCAGGCCTGGGAGGCGCGCGACTCGATCTCGCCCGCGACCCACGGCCCCGCGCGCAAAGCGATCGAGGAAACCCTTGCGGGCCTCGACTGTGGCGAATTCCGCGTCGCGGAGAAAGCCGGCGGCGAGTGGCACACGCATCAATGGATCAAGAAGGCGGTTCTGCTCTCGTTTCGCCTGAATCCGATGGAGCCGATCCCGGGCGCTCCTGGCGGCGCGCACTGGTACGACAAGGTTCCTTCGAAGTTTGCAAAGTGGTCGGCCGATGACTTCGCGCGCGCAGGGTTCCGCGCGGTGCCCGGCGCGATCGTCCGTCACTCGGCTCACGTTGCACGGGGTGCGGTGCTGATGCCGTGCTTCATCAACGTCGGCGCGAACGTTGGCGAGGGCACGATGATCGACACGTGGTCGACGGTCGGTTCGTGTGCGCAAGTGGGCCGCAACTGCCACATCTCCGGCGGCACGGGTTTAGGCGGTGTGCTCGAGCCTCTTCAGGCAAACCCTGTCATCATCGAAGACAATTGCTTCGTCGGCGCCCGCAGCGAAGTCGCCGAAGGCGTCATTGTCGGCGAAGGCGCCGTCATCGGCATGGGCGTCTTCATCGGCGCATCGACCAAAGTCGTCGATCGCGCGACCGGCCAAATTCACCAAGGCCGCGTGCCACCCTATTCCGTCGTCGTTGCGGGCACCCTACCCGGCGCCCCGGGCAAACCGTCGCTCTACTGCGCCGTGATCGTAAAAACAGTCGATGAGCGCACGCGATCAAAAACCAGCATCAACGAACTGCTGCGCGATCAGATGTCTCAGCAGTGAGCGATCGCACCGCGCCGCCATCGTTTGCATCGAAGTACGGCCCATGGGCGGTTGTCGCCGGTGCGTCCGAAGGTCTTGGCGCGGCTTTCGCCACCGCTCTGGCGACGCGAGGTCTGAATGTGTTGCTGCTCGCGCGCCGGGAACAGCACCTTCGGGCCGTAGCCGACCGTCTGCGTACCGGCACCGAGGTTGAGGTCCGCGCCGAAGTGTTCGATATGGCGCGGCCGGACTTGCCAACCGCACTGGATACGCTGACATCGAATCTCGAAGTCGGGCTCGCCGTCTACAACGCAGCGTACGCGCCCGTCGGCGACCTACTGAGCCGGCCGGTTGACGATCTTCTTCGCGTTGTCGACGTAAACGTGCGCGGACCGCTGGTCTTCGCCCGAACGCTCGCCCCCAAGATGATCGCGCGTGGTCGCGGCGGCATCGTCTTGATGTCCTCCCTCGCGGGATACCAAGGCGCGCCGCGCATCGCGACTTACGCCGCTTCCAAGGCTTTCAACATTGTTCTGGCCGAAGGTCTTTGGCGCGAACTTCGCCCGCACGGCATCGATGTCGTGGTATCGAGCGCCGGCGCCGTCCGCACGCCGGGATACGCGAAGACCGCCGCAAAAGACGCCCCCGGAACGCTCGACGCGGATGTTGTGGCGAACAAGACGCTCGACGCCCTGGGCAATGGCCCAGTCGTCGTACCTGGCACCATCAACCGCATCGCGCGCTTCATCCTCGGTCGCCTCCTTGCGCGACGCACTGCGATCGACATCTTTGCCCGTTCGACGAAGGACCTGTCATGACCCTCGTTGGCTTTCTGGCTCCTGCTGGCGTGTACGCAATCGTCACGATCTTGCATATCATCATCCCAGCCCGAACCGTCGACGGCTACGTCATCGATCCCGCCACGCAGCAGCCTTTCCGCTATCGATTGAACGGCCTCATCGTCTATTGGCTCACGATCGGCCTCTGGGCGCTCGCGTGTTCATCGGGCTGGCTGGCATGGGATTTCTTTTGGACAACACGCTTCGAAGGTTTGGCCGGCGCGTGTGTTTTCGGCCTGCTCTTCACGTTTGGCGTTGTGCTCACCGCCCCACGCACCGAGAAGGGTCTGCTCGCGGACCTGTTTCTCGGTCGGGCCGCGAACCCGCAATGGTTGGGCGGACGCGTGGACGCAAAGATGTGGCTTTACCTCATCGGCGCGACCATGTTGGGTCTCAACCTCTACTCATTCGCAATGCATCATCAACTCGCGTTTCCAGATGATCCCTCGCCGGGCATTACCCTCTATGTCGCCCTCTTCACCTTCTTCTTGAGCGAATATCTCTTCTTCGAACGCGTGCATCTCTACACATATGATTTCTTCGCCGAACGCGTGGGTTTCAAACTCGGTTGGGGATGCCTCCTCTTCTATCCCTACTTCTACGCCGTTGGCGTTTGGTCGACCGCCGACCTTCCAAATCCGCACATGCCCGCCGGAGTATTAACGGCGGCCGCGCTTCTATTCTTTGTGGGGTGGTCACTCGCCCGCGGCGCGAACATGCAGAAATACTTGTTCAAGCGCGATCCGGCCGCGAAATTCCTTAGCTTCATCGAACCGAAGGCACTCACGGACGGCGACCACAAACTTCTCGTCAGCGGCTTTTGGGGCGTTGCACGTCACGTGAACTATCTCGGTGAGTTTCTGATGGCGATCGGCCTGACGCTTGCCCTCGGCTACCCGGACCACATCGGTCCATCGCTCTACCCGCTCTATTACATCGCCCTGCTTGTTCCCCGCCAAATCGACGACGACAGACGTTGCGCCGAGAAGTACAAGGGTTTGTGGAGCGAATACGTCAAACGCGTTCCCTACCGCATCGTGCCGGGTGTGTACTGACAAGGATTGCCGAATGCACGACCCACGAACACCCGCCGCCAAAGCCGCAGCACTTCTCATCGCGCGCGGCGAGCGCATCGCAGTCGCCGAATCATCCGCGGGTGGTCTAATTTCGGCGGCACTGCTCGCGGTCCCATGCGCATCCGCGTACTACGCGGGCGGCGGCGTAATTTACTCGGCGCGCGCATTCAAGGGTTTGCTGAACCTGGATCGCGAGAGCCTGGGCGGCATGCGTTCATCCAGCGAGCCCTACGCCGCGTTTCTTGCCGAAACGATCCGCGCCAAGCATCGCGTCGAATGGGGCATCGCTGAAACCGGCGCCTCGGGACCCACCGGCAACGGATACGGCGACCCCGCCGGCCACACGTGCCTCGGTGTTTCGGGACCGGTCTCGCGCGTTCACACGCTGCGAACGGGCATCGACGAACGCTGGGTCAACATGAACTGGTTCGCCGAAGCCGCGCTGGACCTGCTTGTCAGCGCACTCGAATCCGCGCCGCCGAAAGGCTCATAGCGGCGTTGTCCCGCTCACATCGTAGATCGCAAGCTTTCGGTCGGAAATCCCGAACGCCGGCCACGCCGCACGCCACTCGCCCAGATGCGGCGTCTCGAAGTGACGCTGCAACGCTTCGCGATCGCGCCAAACTTCCCACACGCGCACGAACCCCGCATCGAGCACATCGACACCGTACGAATAGTCGATGCAACCATCTTCTGCCCGCGAAGCTGTGATCACCTTCTCCATGACCGCTCGCGCCGCCTCCCGCTTCGCCGGATCGACCCGCACAGTGCCCGCAACAATGATCATGTTCCTCACGCCTTCGCCGGTGCAGACATCTGCTCGAGGATCGCAGGGTCGATCCCCATCGCCTGCATGAACGGCATGAAGACCTGCTCCTGCGCCGCCCCCGTTGGCCCGACCGTGATCCCGCCGTCGACGACCAGCGCATGCCCGTTGACGAACCGCGAGCCATCGGATGCAAGGAAGAGCGCCGCCTCAGCGATATCCTCGGGCAGTCCCGCACGCGGGATAGGCTGCGAGTTCTTCATGACCTTGACGATCGCCGTCACGGTTTGATCCGCAACCTGCGTCGCCAGGCCGACACCCTTCGCAAAGATCGGTGTCGCAATAAGACCTGGGCAGATGCAGTTGACCCGTATGTTCATCGGCCCAAGTTGCGCGGCTGCCACCCGGGTCATGTGCACAATCGCGGCCTTCGCGGTCGAATAAAGGATCGGGCCGAATCCGTTCTGCAGCCCGGCGATGGATGCGGTCGAAATGATCGAGCCCCCGCCCTGCGCGCGCATCACCGGCGCGGCGTGCTTCATGCCGAACATCGCGGCCAGCAGATGCAAATGCATGACCGCATCAAAACTCTCAGCCGTTATCGTTTCGGCGTTCTCCAATGCGCCCGGCGTACCGGCATTATTGAAGATGCAATCGACCCGCCCAAACGATTTCACGGCCAAATCGATCGCAGCTTTCACGTCGTTTTCCCGCGTGACGTCGCAGCGGATGTAGCGAACCGCCTTGCCGAGCTCCTCCTCGAGCCGCGCCCCCTTGTCGTCCTGGATGTCGGCAGCCACAACTTTGGCGCCTTCCCGAACGAAGAGATCAACGGTTCCGCGCCCAATTCCCGAGGCGCCACCCGTAATCACCGCCACTTTTCCGCCTAGCCGGCCTGTCATGACTTCCTCGCTGTTAACTTCGGTCTGGTTGAATTGACCTTGTGCCGAGCCGGTTCTAAATCGCCCCCATGGAAACACAAGTGCGCGCGCGTCTCGCCGACCCCCTGCCCCTGGCTCAGGACCTCATTCGATGCCACAGCGTGACGCCGGAGGATGGCGGCGCGATTGGCATTCTTGAGCACGCGCTGACAGGCCTTGGCTTCACCTGCACGCGGCTTGCGTTTAGCACCGGCGGTCCGAAGATCGAAAATCTCTATGCCCGCCTGGGCACGGCTTCACCAAACTTCTGCTTCGCCGGCCACACAGATGTCGTGCCGCCAGGTGATACGTCGACCTGGCGCCACGATCCGTTCGCGGCGAAGGTTGAGGACGGTACACTGTTCGGTCGCGGCGCCGCCGACATGAAAAGCGCGATCGCAGCCTTCATCGCAGCCGTCGCGCGCACCGCCGAACGTCATGGCAACAAAGGCTCGATCAGCCTGCTCATCACCGGCGACGAAGAAGGCCCGGCCGTGGACGGCACCGTTCGCGTGCTCGAATGGATGAAGGAAAACGGGGAACGCATCGATCACTGCATCGTCGGCGAACCGACCGCAGAGTTCACAGCCGGGGACACGGTCAAAATCGGCCGGCGCGGAAGTCTGACGGGCTACCTAGCTGTCAAGGGCATGCAAGGCCACGTCGGTTATCCTGACCGCGCGAAGAATCCGATACCGGGCCTCGTCGCGGCGCTCGCACGCCTGACGGGTCGCAAGCTCGACGTGGGCACGAACGACTTTCAAGCCTCGAACCTCGAAGTCACAACGGTCGATGTCGGGAACCCGGCAACAAATGTGATCCCCGCCGCGGCCCGCGCAACCTTCAACATACGTTTCAACACCGAGCAATCCGCTGAAGACCTCGAACGCTGGATCACCAGCGAGTGCGACGCGGCGCTAAAGCCGTTGAGCCTCGCCCATGAGATCAAATTCGTGCGCGGTGCCCACCCCTTCCTAACAAAGCAAGGCGCATTCACAGCGTTGCTCGAACACGCAATCACTGGCGCGACTGGCGATAGTCCAAAGTTCTCCACAACGGGCGGCACATCCGACGCCCGCTTCATCCATCACCATTGCCCCGTCGCCGAGATCGGCCTTGCGGGCACGACCATGCACAAGACGGATGAAGCCGTCAGCCTAGCGGACCTAGAACGCCTCACGAAAATCTATGAAGCGATCCTCACAGCCTACTTTGCGCAAGGTGCCGCGTGAGCGTCGACATCGCCTACGTCAATCGTTCCCTCGACGCGGCGTTTGGCCTGGTCATGCGCGACCGCCGCGCCTGGGACAAATTCGATCTGACTGTCGAGGGTTTCTATCGCTCGTTCGCCGCGCTTTTGATCGTACTCCCAATAAACATCGTCACAGACCTCATTCAGGTTCAAATGGCCGCGGTCGAAAGATTGCGCCAAGGGAAAGAGGTCGTCGAACAAGCCTACGGCGTCGGGGAGGCTGTCTTCTCCACGTTGGCGCTCGCAGTCGACTGGATAATCTTCCCGATCGTGATGATCTTCGTGCTTCGCTACTTGGGGCTGTCTCATCGCTATGCGCCGCTCATCATCGCGCACAACTGGGGCACAATCGTCGTCTATCTATTCAATATGCCAGCGCTCTTGCTCTTTGCTGCAGGATTCATAAGTTCAGACGACGCCGTCGCCTTGTACATGATCACGCTCGTGTTCGCACTCTACTATCGCTTCTACACCGCCGAGACAGCGCTCGACGCCGGCTGGAGCGTCGCGGCAAGCACCGCACTCTTGGGCCTCGTCTTGCAGACATATTTTGTGCTGGTGTTCCTTCCCTTTGCAGCCGACCTCTGGCTCCCGGCCAGCCAATGAACGACGCTCCGATTGCGATCTTCGACTCTGGCGTAGGTGGTCTCACTGTCGCCGCTGCGATCGCCAACCGCCTGCCGGCCGAGCACCTTGTCTATTTGGGCGACACAGCGCGCCTGCCCTACGGCACGAAGAGCACGGAGACCGTGACGCGGTACGCCGTGCAAGCCACCCGCGCATTGATGCGCTTCCAGCCAAAGCTGATCGTTGTGGCTTGCAACACAGCTTCCGCGGTCGCGTTACCCGTACTGGCCGCGGCCTACGCACCTGTGCCTGTGCTAGGCGTCGTCGACCCAGGCGCCCGTGCAGCCGTCGCCGCAAGTCGTGGCGGTCCGATCGCCGTCATCGCAACTGAGGGTACGGTCAACGGCGGCGCCTATGTGCGGGCCATTCACGCACTCAAGCCAGACGCCAAAGTCGTGCAACGCGCCTGCCCTCTGTTCGTCGCTCTCGCCGAAGAGGGCTGGACCGACGGCGACGTCCCCGAACGCGCTGCTGAGCGTTACTTGCAAGATATCTTTGCCGCACCTGACCGTCCGGACACTCTGGTTCTGGGTTGCACGCATTTTCCGGTTCTTGTCGGACCGATTGCAAAGGCTGTCGGCAACGCGGTCGCGCTCGTCGATAGCGCAGCAACCACCGCACAAGAAGTCGAAACACTGCTGGACGCCCGCGCGTTGCGCCGCACAGGCCCGGCCAAACCCCCGACGTTCATGGGCACCGACGCACCGGAACGCTTTGCCCGCGTCGGCAGCCGCTTCTTCGGCCGGCCAATCGCACCCAATCAAGTCGAACTCGTCGACCTCACGCCTTAAGCCCGTAACCGGGTCCGCGCACAAACCGCCCCGGCTTCGCGCCGGTGTGCTCGCCATCGCGCAAAACCTGCACGCCGTTCACAAACACTTGCGCGACGCCGGTCGAATACTGATGCGGCTTCGCAAACGTCGCATGATCCTGAATTTTTTCCGGATCGAACACGACGACATCAGCCATAAACCCCTGCGCCAATCTCCCGCGATCCTTAAGCCGCAAATTCTGCGCGGGTAGTCCCGTCACCCGCCGAACCCCTTCGGCCAACGAGATCACCTTGTCGTCACGCACATACTTCGCGAAGAAGCGTGCAAAGCAACCGTACGCCCGCGGATGCGGATTCGATTTCAAAAACACTCCCTGCGGCGCCAAGCTCTCGGCATCCGAACCGACCGACGTCCAAGGCCACGCGATGTTGCGACGAATATTCTCCTCGTCCATGACGAAATAAGCTGTGCCGACGCGGCTGTCGTCTTCGATGACAAGATCGATCATCGTGTCCTCGGGTGAAGTGCCGCGCATCGCCGCGACCTCAGCCAACGTCTTCCCGGTCAAGGGCTTCAGCTTCTCGTTCTTAAAGGCGATCAGGATCACTTTGTCCGCACTTCCAGCCGCCCTATAGAGGTTTTCCCATCCAACGGGCTTGGCTCGCATCTCCCGTAAAACGCGCGCGCGAATCTCGGGCTTCTTGAGCCGCGCAACCCACGCATCGTGCCCACCCTCCTGCACCCACAGCGGCATCGCCGCATCGAGCCCCGTCGCGCCAGCTGTGTAGGAATAGATATTTGCTGTCACGTCCACGCCCGCACTGCGGGCCGCGTTCAACCGATCGATCGCCGCTTGGCTTTTGTCCCAGTTCGCCTTCCCCGCAGGCTTCATATGATAAATCTGGACTGGCGCGCCGGTGCGCCGCCCAATGTCGATCAGCTCGTCGACCGCCTCTAAAAACCGGTCGGCCTCGCTGCGGATGTGCGAGATATAGCCGCCGCCGAACTCGTGCGCCGCCGCGGTCAGTGCGACCAGCTCCTCCGTATCCGCAAAGCTTCCCGGTGCGTAAATCAATGACGAGCCAACGCCCATCGCGCCTTCCCGCATCGCGGCTCGCACAAGCTCTTGCATGCGCGCGAGTTCCTTGTGCGTCGCTCTGCGATTGTCGTAACCAACTTCATGCGTGCGGATCGTTGCGGCACCAACATAAGATGCGACATTCGTCGATATCCCGCGCTTCTCCAGCAACTCGAAGTACTGGCCGAACGTCGTCCACGGCACGTCGTATTTGATATCGCTCTGCTGTTTGATGAGCTCGGCCTTGGTCCGCGCGTTGAGCGGCCCCATAGAATCGCCCTCGCCCATGACCTCAAGAGTCACGCCTTGGCGGATATCGCTCTGCGAAAGCCCGTCATGAAGCAAACTCTCGTTCGCCCAACTCAGCATGTTGATGAAGCCGGGCGTCACCGCCATGCCTTGCGCATCGACAACGGACTGTGCCTGCGCGCGCGAAAGGTCGCCGACCGCAACGATGCGATCACCCGCGATACCGATATCGGCAACCCGCCCCTCTGAACCTGTGCCGTCGTAGACGGTCCCGCCCCGGACGATGACATCGAGCGCACGGTCGAAACCTTGGTCCATCGGCAGCGTCTCGCACGCGGCCACGCTCAGCATGGCCGTCGACCCCAACAGAAATTGACGGCGATCCATGAGGCTGTCTCCCAATTGCTGATTGCTAGGTCTTAGGGCCGTAGTCGACGCGAACCAAGTAAAGCCCATCCGGTGGCGCAACCGGCCCGCATTCGCTGCGGTCGCGCGCAGCCAGCGCTGCATCGACATCGGCAGCCGTCGCCTTACCCGCGCCGACGAGCTTCAGTGTGCCCACCATCGATCGTACTTGATGATGCAGGAACGAACGCGCCGAGGCACGCACGGAGACTTCCTCGCCCGCACGCGAAACATCCAGCCGGTCGAGTGTCTTCACGGGCGACTTCGCTTGACACTCCGTTGCACGAAACGTTGTGAAATCGTGGTGCCCGACCAACCGCTGCGCCGCTGCATGCATCGCGTCCACATCGAGCGGTGCCTGCACCTGCCAAGCCTTGCTGGCATCAAACGTCAGCGGTGAGCGTCGGTTCACGATGCGATAAAGATAGTGTCGCGCAGTCGCATCGAACCGTGCGTGAAAATCGTCAGCCACGACGTCGGCCAAAAGCACGGCCACCGGATGCGGTCGCAAATGCGCGTTCAAAGCATCGCGCAGCTTGTCGGCCGTAAACACTTTCGCGATATCGGCATGCGCGACCTGGCCGTTCGCATGCACCCCCGCATCCGTCCGGCCGGCTGCCGCGATCGTGACGCTCTCGCCCGTTAGTTTCAGAATGGCCTGTTCAACGGCGGCCTGCACCGAGGCCCCATTGTCTTGCCGCTGCCAACCCACGAAAGGTGTGCCGTCGTATTCGATCGTGAGCTTCCAGCGCATTAGGTAAGTCGTGCCCCGACGGCTACGGGAAAGCCGCGGCGAAACTCATCCACGCCCTGAACGCCACGGCCGGCCCGCTGCAGTTCGACGACTTCAATCGCCGCGTCACCGCACGCCACGACGAAGGGCGCCGCAATAACCGTCGCCGGCACGCCGCCGCCCGAGACAACACGCACGCGTAGAATCTTCAACCGTGTATCCCCTGCCATCGTCCAAGCACCGGGAGCGGGATTGAGGCCATGGATGTGTCGAAGCACGGAACGCGCAGGCAGCGTCCAATCGATTTTCGCCTCCTCGGGCACGATCTTCTTCGCATAGGTGACGCCCTCAGCATCCTGCGGAACGTCACGCAATTCCCCGGTCAGCGTTTCGACCATCAACCGCGCGCCATCCCGCGACAGCAAATCCTGCAGATCACCGGTCGTCGTCTCGTCAGTGATGCCCACGCGCGATGTCGCGAGCACAGGCCCTGTATCCAGCCCCTCCTCCATACGCATGACCATCACGCCGGTCTCGCCGTCGCCCGCCATCACAGCGCGATGAATGGGCGCCGCTCCCCGCCAGCGCGGCAGCAACGAGGCATGCAAATTGAAACAGCCAAGTCGCGCCGCCGCTAAGATCGGCTTCGGCAGCAATAGCCCATAAGCAACGACAACCGCGGCATCGAGTTTCAGCGCCGCAAAAGCCGCCTGCTCTTCCGCGCCCTTCAAGCTCGTTGGAACGCGCACCGGAATGCCGAGCCGCTCCGCCGCAGTCTGCACGGCAGAAGGCTGTAACTTGTGCCCGCGCCCAGAAGGACGCGGCGGCTGTGAATAGACGGCAACGATCTCATGGCCCGCGCTCGCGAGCGCCTCAAGCGTCGGCACTGAAAAGGCAGGCGTCCCCATGAACGCAAGGCGCAAACGCGTCACGCGGTCTCGCGCTTGCGCGCCGTGGCCAGCTTCTTCAGCATCATCTCGCGTTTCAGCCGAGACAGATGATCGATGAAGAGCACCCCTTCCAGATGATCCATCTCGTGCTGAATGCAAACCGCGAGCATCCCCTCGCAGTCGATCTCTTGGGCCTTCCCCTGATAGTCGACGTAGCGCACTTTCACGCGCGACGGCCGCTCGACCTCTTCATAGAGGTCCGGTACCGACAAGCACCCTTCCTCGCACAGCACCTTGTCGTCAGATGCCCAAACGATTTCCGGGTTCACGAAGAACATCGGATCGGGGTCGCGCTCTTTGCGCTTCTCCTCGTCGTCGCTCTCCTCAGCTTCCGCTTTGGGCTTGCCGACGTCGATCACAATGATCCGCTTCGCCTCGCCGATCTGGATTGCCGCGAGCCCAATACCCGGCGCCGCGTACATCGTCTCCAGCATGTCGTCCATCAACCGGCGCAGTTCATCGGTCACCACCGCGACAGGCGCCGACACCTGCTTCAACCGCGGATCTGGAGCAATAAGGATGGGTCTAAGAGCCATAGCGCCAGGACGTAAAACCAACAAAACAAATCGTCAAGGCGACACCTTGGTGAACGCCAGTTACATCGCCCGCCGTGCCGCAAACGCTGCGGCCAGCGTGCCCTCGTCGAGGTAGTCGAGTTCGCCGCCGACCGGCACGCCGTGGGCCAGGCGGGTAACGGAAACGCCAAGCGGGGCGATCAGGTCGGTCACGTAGTGCGCGGTCGTCTGTCCTTCGACGGTGGCGTTCAGGCCCAGCACCACTTCGCGGATGCCCCCGACCTTCACGCGCTCCACGAGGGCGCCAATACTGAGTTGGTCGGGCCCACGCCCGTCGAGCGCCGACAGCGTGCCGCCGAGCACGTGGTAGCGCCCGCGGAACACGCCCGCGCGCTCAAGCGCCCATAGATCGGCCACATCTTCGACTACGCAAATGAGCGCGCTGTCCCGCTTAGGGTCCACGCAGACGCCGCACGGGTTCGTCGTATCGAAATTACCGCATGTTGAGCACGCCTTGATCACCCGCCCTGCTTCTTCGAGCGCGGCGGCGAGCGGCTGCAGCAGGCTTTCTTTCTTCTTGATCAGGGCCAGTGCCGCCCGACGCGCCGAACGCGGGCCCAAGCCCGGCAGCCTGCTCAGCAGCTGCACCAACCGTTCGATTTCGGGACCGGAGAGAGCAGCCATTGCGCTAGAACTTCATGCCCGGCGGCAGCGGAAGGCCGCCCGTCGCCTTCGACATTTCGTCGCTTACGAGCGCATCGATCTTTGCGCGCGCATCGTTGATCGCGGCACGCAGCAAGTCTTCAAGCATACCGGGGTCTTTCGGATCGATCAGCGACGGATCGATCGTAACGGCGGTCGCAACCCCCTTACCGTTCATCGTCACGCGCACCATGCCGCCGCCGGATTGCCCTTCAGCCTCAATGGCCGTCACGCGCTCCTGCGCCTCCTGAAAGAGCTGCTGCAGCTGCTGCGCCTGCTTCATCATATCGCCGAAATTCTTCATGACGCCTCACCGCCTTCACTCTCGCCTTCGAGATCGAACGCGTCGCGGTCGCGCACCGCAACGATCTTCGCGCCAGGAAACGCCGCCATCGCCGCCTTCAGCAGTGGATCCTGCTCGGCCGAAGCGCGCCGCGCCTGCTCCTCTGCATCCTTCCGCTGCGCAATCGATGGCTCACCCGTCGCACTCGATACGGACACGACCCAGCGCTCGCCCGCCCACTTGGCAAGCTTATCGGATAATTCTCCCGGCAAAGCCGGCGGTGCTGCTGGGTCGAGGCGAAGCTCCAGGCGCCCGCGCTCGAACCGAACGAGATGCACCCAATGCTCAAGCGCGTAAACGAGCCGCACTTCCCGGTGTTCCCGTGCAAGCGCCACGATGTCGGCGAAGCTCTGTAGGTTCGCACGCGGCGCGGTTGGCGCGGCTTGAGCTGGCGACGGCGCTACGCTCATCGTCGGCTCGCTGCGCGCTGTTGCAGGCTCGCTGCGTCCGCTCATGCGCAACGGCGGCGGCGAAGGTGGAGGAGAAGAACCGGACACGCCGCGCGCTGGCGCTGAAGCGACCGGCGCTCCCGTTCCGGCGCCGCGTATCAACTGATCCGTTGGCGGCAACTCGGCCGCGTAGGCAACGCGGATCATCGCCATCTCTGTGGCTGCCGCCGCATCGGGTGCAGCCTGTACTTCGGCAAGCGCCTTCAGCATCAACTGCCACGTGCGCGCAAGCTGCGGCACGGTCAGTTTCTCCGCAAGCTCCTTAAGCCGCTTTACTTCTTCTGCCGTCACACCGCCGCTCGATGCACCGCCGACGACTTTCGTCCGCGTCACCTCGTGACAAATCTGCGCGAGATCCTGCAGCACGGCGAGCGGATCGGCACCTGAATCGTACTGCGCGCGAAATTCGGCCAACGCATCGCCAATCGCGCCGCGCATCAACATTCCAAAGAGCTCAAGCCCCCGCCCGCGATCGGCGAGGCCCAGCATTGTGCGAACCGCCTCTTCCTCGATCGTAGCGCCACCCGCGTGCGCAAACGCTTGGTCGAGCAACGAGAGCGCATCCCGCGCCGAACCCTCAGCCGCGCGCGCAATCAACGCCAACGCCGCTTCATCAGCCGGTTGGTCTTCCGATTTGCACACAAACGCCAGATGCGCGGCCAATTCCTCGGACGGTACGC
>JANLXP010000775.1:0-9174 GCA_031365165.1 Alphaproteobacteria bacterium | reverse complement strand
GACGCGATCGCGCAGAAGGCGTTGCGCGTGAACGTCTCCGATCTTGCGGCGAAGGGAGCGTTGCCGCGGGGTTACCTGCTGACGTTGGCTCTGCCATACGACGTCCGCGAGGCATGGATCAAAGCGTTTGCGAGCGGTTTGAAGCGCGATCAATTGCAGTTCGGGATGACGCTTGTCGGCGGCGATACGACTGCGACGCCTGGACCGCTGACGATCGGCATCACGGCGTTTGGCGAGGTGCCGCAGGGGCGGATGCTGACGCGTGGTGGCGCGAGCGTAGGCGACGACGTCTGGGTCACGGGCACGATCGGCGACGGGGCGCTGGGGCTTCGCGTGCTGAAGGGCAGCGCTTTTCAGCTCAGCGAAGCGCATCAACGTGCGCTGGTTGCCCGCTACCGCGTGCCCGAGCCGCGGTTCGCCCTCGGGCCACTCTTGCTGGGCCTGGCGCGTGCGAGCATCGACATTTCGGATGGGCTGATCGCGGACCTCGGGCACATCTGTGAGGTGTCCAAGGTTGGCATTGAGATTGCGGTGCGCGACGTTCCGCTTTCGGCAGGTGCGAAGGCGGCGATCGGCCGGGGTGTCGAGATCGGAGATCTGCTGAGCGGTGGTGACGACTATGAGTTGGCGATTGCCGCGCCACCGACTGCGCGCAAACGGCTCTTGGCGCTCGCCGCCGAGACGAAGGTTCTCCTGACCAGGATTGGCCGCGTTGTGAGCGGGCGCGGCGTAGCGGCGGTGGATGAGGATGGCCGACCGGTCCGCATCGAGCGCGCCGGGTACACTCATTTCTGACCGGTTAATGAATTGCCGCTTCACCACGCGTTAAAGCGTGGAGGCGCATGATCAGCTGATTGGGGAGTGTCCGATCGTGCGGTTCATACTTGCGCTGATCTTGCTGATTGTGGTGTTCGGTTCGCCCGCACCGCAACGCGACAAAGCCGAAGGCGAAGCTGCGAAGTAATCGCGCTGGTTGCCTCGACTTACTCATGTCCCCGGAAACCCCGGGGCTCATGGCCCACACCCCTGCGGCGAATTTCCTGCATTTCCGCGCTTTGCCTGTATTGCATGCCCCTAGTGGCTTTGGCATGGTCCGGCCTCTTTTTGGCCGGGGGCCAAGCTTGAGTCGTCGGCTCGAGCGCGGCGCTCATCCCCGAAACCAACTCCAATTCATAGGGTCTTGAGGCAATGGATACGGTGACTGGACTGTCGATCGTGCTGGCCTGTGCGGCAGCAGCGCTCGGCTACGGGTTTTGGGCCCGCCAATCGGTGCTGGCGGCTCCCGCCGGCAACGCGCGGATGCAAGAAATCGCAGCTGCGATTCAAGAAGGCGCGAAGGCGTTTTTGGACCGGCAATATAAAACGATCGCCGTCGTCGCGGCCGTTGTCGCTTTGATCGTTGCGGCTGCCTTCCAGAGCTGGGTTCAACCGCTCGGCTTTGTCATCGGTGCGGTTTGTTCGGGCCTCGCCGGATACATCGGCATGAACCTCTCGGTGAGGGCGAACGTGCGTACGACGGAAGCGTCACGCAAGGGCTTGGCCGAGGGTTTGGCCATCGCGTTCAAGGCGGGTGCCTCAACGGGTATGCTGGTCGTCGGCCTCGCGCTGGTCGCGATCGCCGGGTACTACGGCCTGTTGACCGTTATCGGGTTCGACATCAACGACCCGAAGCAAAACCGGACTGTGGTCGAGGCCTTGATTTCGCTGGCCCTCGGCGCATCGGCCATCTCGATCTTCGCACGTCTCGGTGGCGGCATCTTCACGAAGGGTGCGGACGTCGGCGGCGACATGGTCGGCAAGGTCGAGGCAGGCATTCCCGAAGATGATCCACGTAACCCCGCCACGATCGCTGACAACGTTGGCGACAACGTCGGCGACTGCGCCGGCATGGCCGCGGACTTGTTCGAAACCTACGTTGTTACGATCGGCGCCACGATGGTGCTCGCCTCGATCTTCTTCGAGGCCGATCGCGGGCTGATGATGCTCTATCCGTTGTTGATCGCGGGCGTTTGCATTCTCGCTTCGATCGCCGGTGCGTTCTTCGTGCGCTTGGGCGCGTCGAAGAACATCATGGGTGCGCTCTACAAGGGCTTGGTCGTGACGGCGGCGCTGTCGCTCGTCTTCATCCTGGGCATCACATACCAGGTCATCGGCTTCGACCGGATGCTCACGACCACGGGCGGCTTTAGCTTCAACGGCTTCACGCTGTTCTTGTGCGGTGGTGCGGGTCTTGCGGTGACGGGTTTGCTCGTCTGGATCACCGAGTACTACACAGGTACCGGCTACCGGCCGGTGCGCTCGATCGCGAAGGCTTCAGTGACCGGACACGGCACGAACGTTATTCAGGGCTTGGCCGTTTCGATGGAAGCAACGGCGCTCCCTGCACTCGTCATCGTGTGGGGCATCGTGGTGACCTACATCTTGGCTGGTCTCTTCGGTATTGCGATTGCCACGACCACGATGCTCTCGCTTGCGGGCATGATCATCGCGCTCGACGCGTTCGGTCCGGTCACGGACAACGCGGGCGGCATCGCCGAGATGGCTGGCCTCGACAAAGAAGTGCGCAAGACGACGGACGCACTCGACGCCGTGGGCAACACGACGAAAGCGGTGACCAAGGGTTATGCGATCGGTTCGGCGGGCCTCGGTGCGCTGGTGCTGTTTGCGGCCTACACCGAAGATCTGAAGCACTTCATGAACAACGCGGCCGAGTTCACGTTCTTCAAGGATACGATCGTGAACTTCGGTTTGTCGAACCCGTGGGTGGTTGTCGGTCTCTTTATCGGCGGCATGCTTCCGTACCTGTTCGGTGCGATGAGCATGACGGCGGTCGGTCGCGCAGCTGGTGCGGTTGTCGAAGAGGTCCGGCGTCAGTTCAAGGAAAAGCCCGGCATCATGAAGGGCACAGAAAAGCCCGACTATGGCCGCGCGGTCGACATGCTGACGAAGGCTGCGATCAAGGAGATGGTCATTCCATCGCTCTTGCCGGTGCTGTCGCCGCTCGTGTTGTTCTTCGCCGTCATGCTGATCGCGGGTAAAGGCGCTGCGCTTTCGGCGCTCGGCGCGATGCTCATGGGCGTGATCTTGACGGGTCTCTTCGTTGCCATCTCGATGACCTCGGGTGGCGGCGCTTGGGACAACGCCAAGAAGTACATCGAAGACGGTCACTTCGGCGGCAAAGGCTCGGACGCGCATAAGGCTGCCGTCACGGGCGACACCGTCGGCGATCCGTACAAGGACACCGCGGGCCCCGCCATCAACCCGATGATCAAGATCACGAACATCGTGGCGTTGTTGCTGTTGGCAGCGCTCGCGCACCTCTAAGCGAGACGAAGACCCAAAGAAAAAGGCCCCGAGAAATCTCGGGGCCTTTTTTTGTATTTCGAGGTGGCTATTTGCCGTCGCCGCCCGGGCGGCCCGGACCGTTGTTCGAACCAGGCGCCGAGGCCGGCATCGCGCCCATGTTGCCGAACAGTTGCTGCAGGAACGTCATCTCCTTGCCGCGGCTTGGCGTTTCACGATCGACGAGCGCAATCACCTGGCCGTCCGCGATGCCGTACTTGCGGATGTCGTTGACCTTGCCGTCTTCGGCGAATTGGATCGCCAGGATTTGGCGCTTCGTCACGTCCGGCTTGAAGAACGCGTAGCGCTCCTGCTCGGTCGAGATGTAGTACCAGGTCGGATCGCCGAACGTCGCGGTCGACGAGGGCGTACCCAGCTTGTCTTGGACCGTGTCGCGGCTGTCGGCACCGATCGAGACAGTTGCGACCTTTTCGTCATCGGGCACATAGCCGCGGACGTCTTTGATCGGGGCGCAGGCAGCCAAGCCCGCAACCGCCAAAATCGAACCGGTCAGAAGAACACGCGATACCATTGGACGACTCCCAGCCCCATTGGGCATGAACGGACAGTTGACCTACCGCCAGGCTTGCCTAATTTCAAGGGAAAGCCAAAGACCCCGGAAAGCCAGGCCGCCTTGCGCACACTTCTCTCATTTCTTTCGCGCGGTCGCGACAGGGCGCGGGCAGGCGCCTCTATCTACAACGCCATCGTCGAGCAGGCGCGCCGGCCGCAGTTTTATGAGTCGTTCGACGTGCCTGACACGATCGACGGGCGGTTCGACCTCATCGTGCTGCATGCGGGGATGTATCTGCCGCGGCTGAAAGCGGTACGGACCGAGGGCAAGGCCCTGGCGCAAGCGGCATTCGACCAGATGTTCGTGAACTTCGAACACAACCTGCGCGAACTGGGCGTCGGCGATATGGGCGTGCCGCGCAGGGTGAAGGGGATGCTGTCGGCGTTCTACGGTCGCGTTACCGCCTACGACACCGCGATCAAGGGTGGCGATTTGGAGGCGCTACGGGCCGCGCTGCATCGCAATGTTTATCGGGGTGGAGATGTCGCGCAGCCGAAGCTGCATGCGCTGGCGACGTATGTGCGTGCGGCGCACGAGGCGCTGAAGGCGGCCGACGATAGCGATATTCTGGCCGCCTCGTTTGCGTGGCCGGCGCCATGAAAGACGGGCACGGTTTTAGACGCGTCGTGTCGGTCTCGAAGATCAGCGACGCCGGCTTGCAGCAAACGGTGGTCGCGCGCGCGGAAGAGTTTCCGGCGATCGCGCAGTATTTGGACCTTGCGGGCGTGAAATCCCTGAAGGGTGAGTTCGTGCTGCAACGTTCGCACGGCAAGGGCGTTCGGCTGACCGGCAGCGTGATTGCCGATGTCGTTCAGACGTGCGTCGTCACGCTTGATCCCGTTGACGCACATGTCGAAGGGAACTTTGAACGGCAGTTTCTACCGGCCGAGAAGCTGAAGACCGCTGCCAAGGACGAGACCGAGGTCTTTGTCGATCCAACCGCGGAAGACCCGCCAGAACCGCTTGGACACGAGATCGATCTTGGCGAAGTGCTGATCGAAGAGCTTGCGCTCAATCTCGATCCCTATCCGCGCAAAGCGGGCGTTGCGTATCAAGGCGAGGCGGATGCTGCGGCGCGTCCGAACCCGTTTGCGGTGCTCGCGAAGTTGAAGCCGAAGAAGCCCTAGTCGGCGCAGAGCGTGCCCATGATTTTGCCGCCTTCGACCAGCGTGAAGCAGCCGCACGGGTCGCTCACGGCGTGGCATTTGCCGGTGGCCTCTTTGCCGTTCATGCCCGGCGTCTCCTTGCCCTCGTAGCGGCATTGTCTGCTTTCGCATTCGTTGCCGTCACGGCAGATTTTGCCGGCGTCTTTGAATTGGACCACGCAGGCCAAGGTTCCCATCATGCAGACGGGACGCCAGTTGCCGCCGGCCGCGCGGCAGCTTTGCTCATCCTTCGGGATGACGGTTGCGTTGGATGCTGTGGCAGTTGGGCCGCTTTCGGCCGGTGTGCAGGCGGCGAGCCCCAAGGCCAGGATGAGCAGCAGAACGAGGCGCATGGGCTTATCTCCGGCGAGTCTTCGCGCTGCATCTGACCCGAGCGCGCATTTGCGCGCAAATCCGGAGTGCCTGCGGCTCAAAAGCGCGGATTTCCGGGGGTTGAACTTGGGGGGCGTTTCCTATTCTATCCGCGCCTTGCTTTTGGCCGGGGCACTCCTCAGGCCGACGAATGATTAGGAGCGGTGGCCCATGGCGGTCCCTAAAAGAAAAGTCAGCCCTTCGCGGCGAAAAATGCGTCGTTCGCACCACGCGCTCGGGCGTCCGGCCAACAACGGATGCAGCAATTGCGGCGAGCTGAAACGGCCGCATCACGTTTGTCATAAGTGCGGTCACTACGACAAACGCGAAGTGGAAAAGTCGCCGTCCCGGCGGCCCTAGCCATTGTCTGGGCTCCCGGCGCATAGTTGGCGGATTCGAGGTCGCCGACCGCTTTCAGGGACTGCGCTGGCGTGAATAGCGAAATCGTCGTTTCGGTCGATGGAATGGGGGGCGACAACGCTCCCCAGGCGGTGATCGATGGCTTGGCGATCGCGCATGTGCGGCACCCCAAGGTCAAATTCCTGCTTCACGGCGACCACGCGCGGCTGCAGCCCGTGCTGCTGGGTAAGGCCTCACTCAAACACGCCGTTCAGGTGATGCATTGCGACGATACGGTCGCGATGGACGATAAGCCCGTGCAGGCGCTCCGCCGCGGTAGGAACACGTCGATGTGGCGCGCGGTCGACTCCGTGCGTTCGAAAGAAGCGAACGTCGCGGTCAGTGCAGGCAACACCGGCGCACTGATGGCGATGGCGAAGGTGCAACTGAAGACTGTGCCGGGGCTCTCGCGTCCGGCATTGGCGGCTTTGTGGCCAACGATCCGCGGGCAGTCCGTTGTGCTGGACGTTGGCGCAAACGTGGACACGGATGCGCGCCAGCTCACCGACTTTGCGATCATGGGCGAGGCCTATGCGCGCGTGGTGTTGGCGCTTGAGCGGCCGAACGTTGGATTGCTCAATATCGGCGCGGAAGAAATCAAGGGCAACGATGCGGTCCGCGATGCAGCGGCGGCGTTGCGCGCGTCCGGCTTGCCTATGCGGTTCCACGGGTTCGTCGAGGGCGACGATATCAGTGCGGGCACTGTCGATGTCGTCGTGACGTCGGGCTTCGCCGGCAACATCGCGCTCAAAGCTGCCGAAGGTACGGCGCGTTTAATCCAGCATTACATTCGCTCGGCGATGGCGCGTTCGTTCCTATCGCGCGTGGGCTATTTGCTGTCGAAACCTGGGTTCAACGTGCTTCGCCAGAAGATGGACCCGCGCGCCGTGAATGGCGGTGTGTTCTTGGGGCTGAACGGCGTCGTGGTGAAGAGCCACGGTGGTACGGACGGCGTCGGGTTTGCGACAGCACTCGATCTTGCGATCGAAATGGGTGAAAGCGACTTCGTCGCGCGCATCGCAGATTCGATGGCGCACTTGCCCGCGTCGATCGCGGCGCTTGGCGGGCCGGCGGCAGTTGTGGCGACGTCTGCCATGCCTGAGCCCGCACCGGCGGCTGCTTCCTGATGGGCGTGTTACGCGCGCAGGTGACTGGCGTCGGCGCTTACTTGCCGAAGCAAGTCGTCTCGAACGTCGATCTCGCCAAGAAATTAGACACGAGTGACGAGTGGATCCGCGAGCGCACAGGTATTCGCGAGCGGCGCATCGCGGCCGAGGGCGAGTTCACGTCCGATCTGGCGATCGCAGCATCGCAAGAGGCGTTGCGCGCCGCCGGCATGAATGCAAGCGCGATTGACATGATCGTGCTGGCCACCGCGACACCCGACGAGACATTTCCGGCGACCGCGACCACTGTGCAGGCGCGGCTCGGCATCAGCCGCGGTGCGGCGTTCGACGTGCAGGCGGTTTGTTCGGGCTTCATCTATGCGCTCGCCGTCGCCGACAACTTCATCAAGGCGGGGCAGGTGAAGAACTGCCTCGTGATCGGCGCGGAAACGTTTTCGCGCATCATCGATTGGAACGACCGGACGACCGCGGTGTTGTTCGGCGACGGAGCTGGCGCGATCGTTCTTTCGGCCGCGCAGGGCGAAGGCACGGTGAAGGATCGCGGTGTTCTGTCCACACATCTTTTCTCGGACGGGCGATTGCACGATTTGCTTTACGTCGATGGTGGACCGTCGAAGACGAAGACCACGGGCTTGCTCCGCATGGAGGGCCGCGAGGTGTTTCGCCATGCGGTCGTTAACTTGTCGGATGCAATCGAGAAGGCGATGCACTCGAACGGCGTCACGGCTGCCGACATCGATTGGTTTGTGCCGCATCAAGCAAACCAGCGAATTCTAGACGCTACGGCCCGCAAGGTTGGCGTGCATCCTTCGCGAGTGATCTCTACGGTTGCACTCCACGCGAATACATCTGCAGCGTCAGTTCCGCTCGCACTTGCCACAGCGGTTAATGATGGTCGCATCAAGCGAGATCAACTTCTGGTGCTTGAAGCGATGGGTGGAGGTTTTACCTGGGGCTCTTCACTCATCCGCTGGTAGCATCCTCATAGCCTCGGCTTCTATCCCACTGATATTGACGGCATTTCTTCGCGGACCTACGGTTTCGTCGTGAGTCGCGCTTCGTGATTCACTGAAAACGCAACGCGCGAGGCGGCATGACCGAGACGTTGACCCGGCAGCATTTGGCCGAGGCGGTCTATGCGCAAGTCGGCCTCTCGCGGAATGAATCATCCGAACTCGTCGATCGTGTTCTTGAAGAAGTGTCTCAGCGTTTGATCCGCGGCGAGACCGTGAAACTTTCGTCGTTCGGGACGTTTGCCGTACGCTCGAAGGGCGGACGAATCGGACGAAATCCGAAAACGGGTGAAGAAGTTCCCATCAGTCCGCGGCGCGTGCTCGTGTTTCGCGCGAGCCATGTATTGAAGGCGATGATCAACGAAGGGCATGGCGTGCCGATGAACGGCGCCCACCAGGGTGAGAAGAAATGACCGAAGCAAACCGCATCGAAAAAGCGCCCGACGCCTTTCGCACGATTTCGGAAGTGTCCGAAGCTCTCGACGTTCCGCAGCATGTGCTGCGTTTCTGGGAGGCGAAGTTCGGGCAGGTAAAGCCGCTGAAGCGGGCGGGCGGGCGGCGCTACTACCGTCCGGATGATATCGATCTGCTGAAGGGCATTCGAGCGCTGCTCTACGGCGAAGGCTTTACGATCAAGGGCGTGCAGAAGGTCTTGCGCGAACAGGGCGGAAAGCATGTGGCCGAGATCGGCCGTATCGGTGCGAAGGCTGCGAGCGCGAAGCGCGATCTGATGCCTGAGGATGTAGCGCCAATGCCCGCTCCTTTGTTCGGGCGTGCGCCCTCGGTTGAACACGTCAATATGGCGTCGGAAAATCCGAGCGACAAAACCGTTGCCGAGCAGCGTGAGCGGCTTGAGACCGTACTCGACGATCTCTTGAACTTGCGCGACCTATTGAAACGCGGGCCGAAACGGGCCGCAAAAGCGGCAGCGGCGCAGTAGAAACCCCCGCGCATTGGACGCAGCGGGCAGCGATTGCATCGTCGATGCCTGCCTGCCTATAGTGCGCGCCCCAACGGACCCGCCCGCTTTTCGCGAGTCCGCCTTCAGTGTCGGAGCGTAGCGCAGCCTGGTAGCGCATCAGTCTGGGGGACTGGGGGTCGCAGGTTCAAATCCTGTCGCTCCGACCAAGTTTTTCAATGGGTTAGTCGCACCGAAAGCTACCGATGAGATGTCGTGGGTTCCTGCGCGGGTGCCAAGCGAC
>JANLXP010000732.1:0-2507 GCA_031365165.1 Alphaproteobacteria bacterium | reverse complement strand
GGCTTTGCGCAAAGGTCTTGTGGGCTATGACCGCCGCCATGGTTGGCGCGGTCCGGTATCGCGGGTCGATTTGGCGACGGACTGGAAGAAGACGCTGAAGGATATGCCGTCGTTGGTCGACGTGACCGAGTGGCGGCTTGCGGCCGTGACGGGTTATGGCGCGAGCGAGGCCGTGCGGATCGGATTTTCGGATGGCACAGAAGGACGTATTCCGTTTGCCGAAATGAAGTGGGCGCGGAAGTTCATCGCCGACGAACGAATGGGCGGCGAACCGAAAAAGTCGTCGGAAGTCGTGACTCCTGGTGACGTGATTTACGTCGAAGCTTTACCGAAGGCCGCCGACGGCAGCACGAATGACGCCTACTCACTGCGGCAGGTGCCGAAGGTCAACGGCGGCTTGCTGGCCATGGATCCGCACACGGGCCGCGTTCTCGCGCTGGTCGGCGGGTTTAGCTACTACGGCAGCGAGTTCGACCGCGCGTGGCAGGCAATGCGGCAAACGGGTTCGTCGTTCAAGCCGATCGTTTACGCCGCCGCGCTCGATGCGGGCTACACGCCGTCAAGCATCGTCCTCGACGTGCCGTTCGTGGCGAGCCAGGGGCAAGGTTTGCCGATGTGGCGGCCTGAGAACTATGGGCAAACCTATGCAGGCCCGTCGACGCTGCGCGAAGGTCTGGAGAAGTCGCGCAACCTGATGACCGTGCGGATCGCCGCCGATATCGGAATGGAAAAAGTTGTCGAGTACGCGCACAAATTCGGTACCTCCGACAATATGCTGCCGGTGCTTGCGAACGCGCTTGGCTCGACGGAATCGACGCTGGTGCGCATGACGACGGCCTATTCGATGTTCGTGAATGGCGGTAAGCGCATTTATCCAGCGCTCGTCGATCGCATTCAGGACCGTACCGGCAAAACGATCTATCGCCACGACAAGCGTGTTTGCGAAGGCTGCAACAACGATGCGTGGGCGAACCAGGAAGAGCCTTTGATATCGAACGACGCCGAGAACGTCATCGACCCACGCACGGCCTATCAAATCGTCCACATGCTGGAAGGCGTGGTGGAGCGCGGAACGGCGATGGTCGTCAAAGAGGTGGGCGTGCCGCTTGCCGGTAAGACGGGTACGACAAACGATTACAAGGACGCGTGGTTCGTCGGTTTTTCACCGAATATGACCGTCGGCGTCTATATCGGCTTCGACCAGCCCTCCACGCTGGGCAAGGGTGAAACCGGCGGTACGAACTGTGCGCCGATCTTCAAAGAGTTCATGAAGGAAGCCGTCGGTAAGCTGCCGCCTGTGCCGTTCCGCGTGCCGCCGGGCATCCGCTTGGTGCGCGTCGATCTGCACTCGGGGCAGCCGTCGAGCGTCGGGGCCGTGCTTGAGGCATTCAAGGCGGGGACGGAGCCTGGCAGTGGCTACCACGCCCGCGGCGACAAGTTTGGATCGGGCCTCGGCGTTGCGGCCGACGACGGGTCTTCAACGGACCCGTCGGATGACAGCACCCCGAGCCAGAACAACGGCGACTGGGGCCTTTATTAGAAACAGACTTGAGATTGTTTGGAGCGCGACGATATAAGTCGCGCCCCCAAATTTGTGCGGACACGACAGACATGCGCGCAGAAATGCAGACCATCGCCGAGCAGATTCAGCAGTCGCTGGCGCTGCTGAGGAGGCATCTTTGACCCAGATGCCGCACGCCGCCGTCTGGACGAGCTGAACGCGAAAGCGGAAGACCCCAAATTCTGGAACGACTCCGCGAACGCGCAGAAGCTTATGCGCGAGCGGAACAAGATCGAGAAAGCGCTGGGCGACTACACCGCGCTTGAGACCACACTTCGCGATACCTCCGAGATGATCGACCTCGCTGCGGGCGAGGGCGACGCTGCGCTTGTGCGCGAGTCGGAGGATGCCTTGCGCGCGCTTGCGGCGCGCGCGGCGGATCTCGAGATGCAGTCGCTGTTTTCGGGCGAGGCCGACGGCAACGACTGCTACGTCGAAATCCACGCGGGTGCGGGCGGGACGGAGAGCCAGGATTGGGCGTCGATGCTGTTTCGCATGTACACGCGCTGGGCCGAGCGCCACGGGTACAAAGTCGACTTCATCGAGGAGAGTGCGGGCGAAGAAGCGGGCATCAAGTCGGCAACGATCCTGGTTAAGGGCGAGAACGCGTTTGGTTGGGCCAAGACCGAGTCAGGCGTGCACAGGCTGGTCCGCATTTCGCCCTTCGATTCCAATGCGCGGCGGCACACGAGCTTTGCCAGCGTGTGGGTCTATCCCGTGGTGGACGACACCATCGAAATCGAAGTCGCGGACAAGGATTTGCGGATCGACACCTATCGTGCGAGCGGCGCCGGTGGGCAGCACGTGAACAAGACCGAGAGCGCGATCCGGATCACGCATATTCCGACAGGCATCGCGGTCTCGTGTCAGAACGACCGATCGCAGCACAAGAACCGTGCGACCGCGTTTGCGATGCTGCGTTCGCGCCTTTACGAGCTGGAGCTTG
>JANLXP010000726.1:0-1488 GCA_031365165.1 Alphaproteobacteria bacterium | reverse complement strand
GGTCGCGCCCATGGCGGCCGCCGCGATCATGTTCCCGCGCGCTTCGAGGTCGCCGCCCATCTTCACGGCGCGTGCCAGATTCTCTCTGACAAGGCGCATCCCCTCGACCGCGACGCCGTCGGCGAGCGGATGAAACCCCGGCGCGCAATAGGCCTCAAGGCAATGCGCGAACGCGTCCATGCCCGTCGCTGCCGTCATGTGCGGCGGCAACCCGACCGTCAGCGCCGGATCGCAAATCGTCGTTACCGGCATCATCTTCGGATGAAAGATCACCTTCTTCGTGTGCGTCGCTTCCTGCGTGATAACGCCCGCGCGCCCAACCTCGGATCCGGTGCCAGAGGTTGTGGGCACGGCGATGACGGGCGCGATGCCCTTCGGGTCCGCGCGCGTCCACCAATTGCCGACGTCTTCAAAATCCCACATCGGCCGCGTTTGACCGGACATGAACGCTATCACTTTGCCAACGTCGAGAGCCGAACCGCCGCCGAACGCGATGACGCCGTCATGCTTACCCGCGCGCAGAACCGCAACGCCGGCAACAACATTGGACTCGACTGGATTCGATTTGATCTCCGAGAACACACCGACGCCGAGCCCAGCGGCTTTAAGAGCATCAACCGCCGCGCGCGTCATAGGAAGCGCCGCCAAGCCCGGGTCGGTGACGAACAACGGCCGCTGAATGCCCGCTGCCTTGCACGCATCGGCAAGCTCCGCGATGCGTCCCGCGCCGAAGCGCACGCTCGTCGGATAATTCCAATTCGCTTTCTGGCTCATCGTTAAACCTGGTGCCGCAAGTGATAGGACTTCGGGCGCGTCAGCATTTCATAGCCGATCGGCGACAACGACGCGCCGCGTCCGGTGTCTTTCACACCGGTCCACGCCAGCGCCGGATCGAGGTAGTCGCAACGGTTCATGAACACCGTGCCCGTCTCGACCTGATCGCCGATCCGCTCCGCCGCTTCCAGATCGCTCGTCCAAATTCCGGCGGTCAATCCGTACGGCGAGTCGTTCATCAACCGGATCGCCTCTTCGTCGGACTTCACCTTCATGATGCCAACGACCGGCCCGAAGCTCTCCTCCATCATCACGCTCATCGAGTGATCGACGTTGGTGAGAACTTGAGGCGCCAGATAAGGCGAGCCGTCCTTGTTCGCGCCGAACGCCTTGAAATCGATATGCGGCTTGGCGCCCTTGGCCAACGCCTCCGCAGTCTGCTTGCGCACCGTCTCGGCGAAGCGTGTGTGCGCCATCGGCCCCAAGGTCGTCTTCTCGTCCATCGGATTGCCCAGCACGTATTGCCGCGTGAGGTTCACGAACCCGTCCAGGAATTTGTCGTACACGGCTTCGTGCACATAGATGCGCTCAATGCCGCAACAGCACTGGCCGGAATTATAGAATGCACCGTCAACAAGATTCTCAACCGCGTGATCCAGGTTGACGTCGGCACGCACATAGGCCGGATCCTTGCCGCCAAGCTCAAGTCCCATC
>JANLXP010000698.1:0-1382 GCA_031365165.1 Alphaproteobacteria bacterium | reverse complement strand
TTGCCGAGTTCGTCGAGCGCGTAGAGCGGGCGCGGTGCGGGTGGCGCCGCCCAGCGCCAGACGAGCTTGCCGTCCGCGCCGTTCCAGAGCGTGAGCGGGCGGTAGTGCTTCGTGCCGTCGCCCGGTTCGAAGCGGAAGAGGCGGAACAGCATGCGGCCGGCCGCGTCGTTGTAGTCGTAGACGCGGTTGATGCGATCGCCGAACTCCGGATGCGTCAGCGGGTGGGCGGGCACGCGGGACGGGATCGGCATCACGCATTCGCCCGGCGCATATTTGGGGACAGGATGCGCGGCGGGCGTGTCTTTGCCGTTGGCTAGCGGCGCGAACGGATCTGAGGTCATGGACGTCTCCAAGTTTCACCTTCGTGGGGATCGAGGCCCAGCATGAGGGCGAGGCGTGTTGCCGCCTCGCCTTGGCTCAAGCCGAACAGGTAGGCGGCGAGCGAAATGACGTCGCCGCCCTTGTCGCCGGTCGCGAAGTCGGCCCAGCGGCCGGTCACGACGTTGATGCGGAATGAGCCGGCACGGCGGTCTTCGCGCGTCGGGTTACGCGCCGTGTATTCATGCCAGCGGGCGCGCCCGTCGGGCAGCCAGCGGGACAGGATGGCGGTGAGGTTTGCGAGTGCTGCGGCATTGATGCGGGGGAAATCGATCGGCGGGCCGGTCATGCGGGCGGAGTCCCTTCCTGAGGAAACGCTTCCTGAAGGGCACGGACGCACTTTTTATAGTATAAGTTACTTATATTCTCAGGTCAAGACTTGTTCTTTGTTTGTTCTTGTGTAACCCGATAGCGTGGGCGGCAGCGTTTCACCCGTCGCGTTCGTGATATTCTCGGTGCGGGCGATCTAGCTCACCCGCCTGGCCTGCAAAACGGCATAGCCTCGGAGCGCAAGAATGGAGCTGCGCTCCGAGGTGGCTTACCGCCGGTTCCCAGCGGCGTGCCCGCACGTGCTAGGCTTCTCGCGAAACGGAGATGGTGATGGAAAGCGAGTATTGGACTTATATCGCGCTCGGGGTGCCGTTCGTGCTCTGCATCGGCACCGCGCTGGTGTTGGCGCTCACCGCCAAAAAGCCCAATTCCTAACGGCCATAAGGCCCGCCGATGGAAAGCCTTCGCCTCAACATCGCGCGCGTCGTCTACTACGGCGCCGTCATCATCGCTGCGTGGTGCTTCGCGGTCACCGCCCTCGCCAGGTACAGCACACTGGCAGCGGTCGCAGACAACTGGCCGGCCATCGCCTGGTACGTCGGCCTCGCCATCGGCATCTACGCCGTCGGCCACGCGGCGCGGCATTTGCTGATCGGACGGTAGCAATAATTCTCGTCATGGCCGGGCCTGACCCGGCCACCCAGGGTCGCAAACTCAAGTGCCGCAAGGACAGG
>JANLXP010000856.1:0-3164 GCA_031365165.1 Alphaproteobacteria bacterium | reverse complement strand
GCAGATCATGTAGAGGCCGGCTGCCTTCGCTTTCCACGGCGTCGTGTCCGGGGCGGGGCGGCGCCAACGGGCGATGTCGAGCTTGATGCCTTTGCGCTTGATCTCCGGATCGAACATCGCGGTCTGGCCGTGGCCCTCGATGTTCGATCCGGAGATCAAGCGCAAAGGCATCAAGCTCGACATCGCCCGTTGGCGCCGCCCCGCCCCGGACACGACGCCGTGGAAAGCGAAGGCAGCCGGCCTCTACATGATCTGCACGCTCTCAAAGCACGAAGCTGAGGCCAAGGGTTTCGCCGACGCCATGATGTACGACTGGCGCGGCCTTGTCGCCGAAGCGACCGGCGCGAACATCTTCTTCGTCAAGGAAGGCAAGCTGATCACGCCTTACGCCGACTGCTTCCTGAACGGCATCACCCGCCAAACCGTCATGGACCTCGCGCGCGCGCGCCAGATCGACGTTGTCGAGCAGTACATTCAGCCGTCCGATGTCGCGGGCTTCAGCGAGTGCTTCTTGACCGGCTCCGCGGCTGAAGTGACGCCCGTCGGCTCTATCGCCGATTGGAAGTTTGAGGTCGGCAACATCAGCCGCACGCTGTTGGACGATTATTCGAATTTCGTTCGCGGCAAACACACGATCTAATCGCGCGACCAGCGTGCGGCAGCTTCATCGTCGCTGCCGCGCGCTTCCACCCAGTGTTCGCCAGAAGCGCGCAATTCGCGCTTCCAAAACGGCGCTCGGGTTTTTAGATAGTCCATCAAAAATTCCGCCGCCTCGAACGCCGCGCGCCTGTGCGCCGCCGCCGTCGCGACAAGAACGATTCGCTCGCCGGGCTTCAGCTCGCCAACCCGGTGGACGACCGAAACACCCTGCAACGACCAGCGCGAGCGCGCCTCCTTGGCGATGCGCTCCAGCTCGCGTTCCGTCATGCCGGGAAAGTGCTCAAGCGTCATGCTAACGAGCTTTTCGCCCTGGCTCTCGCCACGCACGACTCCGACGAAACTCACGATCGCACCGGCATCTTCCCGCTGCAGCCGCGCGATCTCTGTGCCGGGCTCGAAATCCTCGCGCTGGACGCGAACCGTCATCCGCCGGTTACCGGCGGAAAGAACGCGACCTCGTCACCGGCTTTGACCGGGGCGGCGAAATCGACGTGTTCTTGATTGAGCGCCGCGCGCACGCGCTTCATATCCGCGAACGCATCGGCATAACCGCCGCCGCGTGCGGCCAGCCAGATCGCTAGATCGCCGATGGTACGCACGGTTCCGGGAAGCTCCACTGCTTCCTCGCCTCGCCCGACCTTCTGTCGAAGCCACGCGAAGTAAAGCACCTTCACGACGGCCGCTCCGCCGTCCGCGGACGGGGCCGCGCATGCTCACCCGACACGTGGCTCAAGTTCGCCTGTACGTAGCTAAAGCCCGTATAGATCGTCAGCACGGCCGCCGCCCAGAGTGTGAGGATGCCAGCGCGATGCACCCAACCCCAAACATGCTCGATCGCCGGCGCCACGATCAGCATCGCAATCGCCACGACCTGCAGAACGGTCTTCATCTTTGAGACGGACGACACCGGCACCTGAACCGAAATCGTCGCCAGGAATTCGCGCATACCCGACACCAGGATTTCGCGCGCCAAAATGATCAGCGCCGGAATGATCACCCAGCCGCGGATATCGTCCGTATAAACCAGCATCACAAGCGCCGACGCGATGAGCAGCTTATCGGCGATCGGATCGAGCATCTGCCCCAACCGCGACTCGATATTGCGCCGCCGTGCCACCCAACCGTCCGCATAGTCCGTGATCGCCGCGACCAAAAACAGCCCGAACACCACCCACCGGCCAACCGGCATATCGATCCAGAACGCCGCAACAAACAGCGGCGTCAGCACAATACGCGCGAGCGTCAGCAAGTTCGGAAGATGGTCGCCCATAACGCCACTCTATCAGGCATCAGCCCTTGTCGTGGAAGTGATCGTAGATCTTCCGCGCCATCGCCTTGGAAATACCCTTAACCGATTCCAGATCGGAGAGCCCAGCTGTCGTGACCGCCCGTCCAGAGCCGAAATGGTTCAAAAGTGCCCGTTTCCGCGAGGGCCCAATACCCTCGACCTCGTCAAGCGGCGAGGTCGCCAACGCCGCCGCCCGTTTCGCCCGGTGCGTCCCAATCGCAAAGCGATGCGCCTCGTCGCGAAGGCGCTGGAGGTAAAACAGCACCGGCGACTTGAACTCCAAGTAGAACGGCTCGCGCCCCACCATAAAGAACCGCTCGCGCCCCGCATCGCGATCCGGCCCCTTTGCGATTGAAACGAGCTTCACGCCGGTAACGCCAAGCGATGTCATCACGTCATGCGCGACCGAGAGCTGTCCGGCGCCGCCGTCGATCAGCACGAGATCGGGCACCGTCGCCTCATCCGTATCATCGCCCGCCTT
Source organism: Alphaproteobacteria bacterium (assembly GCA_031365165.1). GTDB lineage: Bacteria > Pseudomonadota > Alphaproteobacteria > Micropepsales > Micropepsaceae > SZUA-430. Next base: position 735 of record JANLXP010000856.1, on the reverse strand, counting down.
CTCGTCGAACGAGACACCGGCGTCCGTCTGTTCTTCCTGTTCCTTCATCATCCGCTTGAATCGCCGCGTCAGAACCTCGTGCATCATCGCGTAGTCGTCGCCGGGCGTGAGGTCGGTGCTCTTGATGTTGTACTTTCGGTACTCGTTTTTGATGAAGCCTTCCGGGCCCGCCACGATCATCGCGCCCACCGCGTTCGTCCCTGAGATATGGCTGTTGTCGTAAACTTCGATCCGTTGTGGCGACTCGCTGAAACCAAACGCCGTTGCAACGCCTTCGAGCAATTTGATCTGCGTAGCGCTTTCAGCCATCCGCCGCGCCAGCGACTCGCGCGCGTTCATCACGGCTTGCGCCATCACTTCGCGTTTCTCGCCGCGCTGCGGCACGAGCACCTCGACCCGCCGCTCCGCCTTGAGCGAAAGCGCTTCCTCAAGCAACGCATGCTCGGCCAACTCGTGGCTGATGATGACAAGCTTCGGCGGTTCGCGATCGTCGTAGAACTGCGCCACGAAGCTGTCGAGAATCTCGGGGATCTCCACCCCGCGGTCGTGTTTCGGGAAGTAGGCGCGGTTGCCCCAGTTTTGGCCCGACCGGAAGAAGAAGACCTGGATGCACGTGTGCCCACCGTCTTGATGCGCGGCGAAGAGATCGGCTTCGTCGATCGTCTCCGGATTGATCCCTTGCTGTAGCTGCACATGCGCCAGCGCACGTATCCGGTCGCGCAACCGTGCAGCCTT
>JANLXP010000692.1:0-10411 GCA_031365165.1 Alphaproteobacteria bacterium | reverse complement strand
CTTTCACGCGGATTTTCACGTTGTAGTCGACCACGCGCTTGATGGGCACAAGCACCTTCATCAGGCTTTATCTCTCCGCTGGATGTGCCACGTGGGGCGCGGCTGCAAGCGCGCCCGGGGGCTACATGGAATTCCCGTAATTGTGCGGTGCACAAATTACGTGCAACCGCCAAAGGTGTCAACGAAACCGCGTTTGTTAGGGTTTCGGCCCCATAAACCCTGCCGACCGCGACAGGGCACCAAAAGCAGCGTTATCGGTCCGGCGCCCCAGCAAAGAGCGGCGTTCCCGGCCGTCTGAAACCGATGATGAGCACGATGCCCGCGGCAACTCCGCCCAGATGCGCCCACCACGCGGTGTTGTCCTGAACGCCGGAGAAGACAAAGAAGACTTGAGTGGCGATGAACGCGCCGATCATCAAGTACGCCGGAATCTTCAACGGGATGCGCATGAACGCGAGCACCCACATGCGCACCCGCGGATAGAGCATCAGGTAAGCACCCACGATCCCTGACGTCGCGCCCGACGCGCCGATCAGCGGCGCGTCCGATCCGATATTGGCGTAGGCGTGCGCAAGCCCGGCGGCAATCCCGCAGAGCAAGTAGAAGAAGAAAAACCTGAGCGATCCCATTGCGTCTTCGACGTTGTCGCCGAAAACCCAGAGAAACAGCATATTTCCGAGCAGGTGGAACCAATCGCCGTGCAGGAACATGTAGGTGATCAGCGTAGCCTCGGGCGGCAGAAAGCCGAAGCCCGGCGGCAGCTTGCTCACGCCGAACAGGGACGTCGGGATGACGCCGGCGTTCATCGCAACATCGACGACGCCCCGCGTGCCGGTAACGTCCTGCCACATGAAGACGATCACGTTGATCACGATCAGCGTGACGGTGGCGTACTGAAACGAAATGACCTTGAGCCGATTGTCGTCTTTGAGCGGCAGAAAGACCATGGAGCGCAGATCCCGAATAATGTTGAGGCCGGATCGACATTAGCCGACCGGCCCGCAACACGCGATGGGAATGGGATCGTCTTTAGACCTTGAGCTGCGCCCGCACGTCGTCCAGCACGCGAAGCCAGTTGTCGACGTGCCGCTTCAGGTTGCCGACCGTGACCCCGTCCTTGATGCTGATCGAATAGTCGAACATGAAGCGCGTGCCTTCCTTGTTCAGGTAAGCGCGGCCGAACACGAATTTCTGATTATAGGCGTTCGCGGAATCGACGCCGGCGTTCTTGGTCAGCTCCCACTGCGCCAGGAACTGAAGGTTGTTGCAGCGCCGGCCATCCGCGCCGTCGCCCGCACAGTCGTACATGTTGACGTAGAACTCTGTGCCCTTCGGCGTCTTCGCCAAAAGCCACGGGTCGGAATCTTTCGTCGTCGAGTCGCTGACCGTCAGACCATGCGACGACAGAACGGCAGTAAGCTCGACGCGCGAAATGCCGGTTTGAAACACCGCGACTGGCGCGCCAGGCGTGGCCGCTGGCGCCGCGTTCGCTGTCGTCGCGATCAAAAGAAGAGCGGCGCCGATAAGGCTGCGCATCGTTCGTCTCCACATGAAGTGTTGAAAAGCGGGCGGACTGTAGCCGCCAAGACTGCGATTTCAACTGACGTAAAGTTTAGCCCCGGTTCGCGCCGGGCACCCACAGCACATCGCCGGTACTCAAATTCGCAAACCGCGCTGCGACAAAGAGGAAGTCCGACAGTCGATTCGTGTACTTGATCGCAGCCACACTGATCGTTTCGCTCGTGCTGAGCTTCACGATCAGCCGCTCCGCGCGCCGGCAAACCGTGCGCGCGACGTGAAGATTTGCCGCAGCCGGCGTTCCGCCCGGCAGCACAAAAGAGCGCAGCGGCTGCAACTTCTCGTTCATGCCGTCGATTTCGCGCTCGAGCCGCTCGACTTGCGCCTCCGCGATCCGAAGCGCTTTCACGGCGATCTCGCTTCCGTCTTCCGGTACGCAAAGGTCGGCGCCGAGATCGAAGAGATCGTTCTGCACGCGCGCCAGCATCTGATCGAGGTCGCCCGTTGTGCTCAGCCGCGCAACGCCGACGCACGCGTTCGTTTCGTCGACTGTGCCGAATGCCTCGATCCGAAGATCGTATTTCGCGACGCGCTTGCCGGAGCCGAGCGCGGTGTCCCCCTTATCGCCCGTGCGCGTGTAGATGCGGTTTAAGAGGACCATGCGCTTATTGTCCGTTGGGGCCGTGGCCCCAGAAATAGAGCACGCTCATGATCACGACGATCGCGATGAATTGGGCCGCGATCCGAAGCCGCATGAGCTTGTTCGAATAGCTGCGCGCGAAATCGCCGCCGCGATAAAGGCTGTAGAGCCCGGCGACGAGCACGCCCGCCACGGCGAGGCTCGCAATGAGGACCAGAATTTTGCCTGTAAGCATGGGTGCAGACTATCGCGCCCGGCCGTCCGCATCAATCGCTTCACGGGGCAGGAAACACCGCGTCGCTTCGCCCGGTGAGGTAATAGGAGAACAAGCCGACCCACTCTTTCGCCGCGATATCGGTCCGCCGTAAGCCTTCGCCGATGAACGCGAACGGCCTAACAAGTGAAGCGGGGCCGGCCGTGCGATAATCGACAGGGTAGGGCACCACCGCGAAGCCCGCTTTACGAAACACGCCCATCGTGCGCGGCATGTGAAAGGCCGACGTCACCACAAGCCAACGCTCGCCCGTTTGCGGCCGCGCGATCTTATTCGCATAGACCGCGTTCTGATACGTGTTCAGCGATTGCCGGTCGTAAGCGATGCGTGAAGGATCGACGCCGACGGCAGCAATCGTGTTCTGAACGAGTGTCGCTTCCGGTGTCATATCCGGCGTGAACTCGCTACCGCCGCCCGCGTAGATGATGCGCGCCGCCGGAAAGCGCCGCGCAAGATCACCAAGCGCTACAATCCGCTCGCCCGTTTCGTTCAGCGCCATCTGCCCGCGCTCGTTCGTGACCTCGGTGTCGTATGTCCCGCCCAGCACAATGAAGCCGGCAACAGGCACGCCGTCATCGCGATACGCCGGAAACCGCTCCTCGAGCGGCAAGATCAAAGCATTGCCAAGCGGCGATAGCCCAGCGACCAGCAATCCAACACCACCCGTTGCCGCGAGCCGCCCACTAAGCACGGTCCGCTTGCCGCGCATCAAGAACAGACCCACCAACACCAGTGTCACGAGTGCGTTCGACGGCGTGAGGAAAAACCAAACGATCTTGGAAATGAAGTAGAACATGCGGGCGAGGCTCGCGCCCACGCGCGACAACCTCAAGCGTCAGCCGTCACACAGTCTCGCTTCCGCGCCAAGAAGAAGGGTCCCCACACCGGATGGCGCAGGGACCCTCATCACTTCCAAGCAGACGGTTTAGATGTGCTTGAGATTGATCGCGGCAACGCCCACCGCCAAGTTCAAGCCCGTGCCGCCTTCGACGCTGACCGGTTGCAGCGTGATCGACTTGTCGAAGCCGCCGATGAGCACGTTCACGGTGCCACCCACGCCGACCGTAGCGCCAGCCGATGCGCCGGCATAGTCGCCTTCAAGCGCGTCTTTTCCCACATCCGAAGCCGGTGCGAACACGGCCCAGATCATCGTCGAGCCGGTCGTGTAACCGATATCTACGCCGACTTTCTGCACGTCACCGACGTAGCGCTCAGCGCGGCCTTTGTTTGGCGCGTACGAACAATGCAGCGGCTTCGTGGAGCCGACCACATAGCCCCAACCCGGCTCGATGTCGCACGTCAACACGCCAACCTTCACGCCAGGATTCGCAGCCTGCGTCGGCAGAGCTACAGCGGCGACGCTCGCGATCATCGCGGCGCCCGTCATCATCGTAAGTTTGTTAATCATGAGAACCTCCTCAAATGTGCTCAATGCACGGTTTCGAATCCCGCTGCAGAGCGGCACCCGAACCCAAACGCATGGGCAATGCGGACGGTTCCTCGACGCTTAAGGGAACCGAGGTTCTACTGAGAAAACAACGCGCGGCAAGGCCGCGCAGTTCCGTTCAAATTGAAAGGGATTAGTTCGCGTCTTCCAAGATCCGCCGCGCAATCACCTGCGCCTGAATCTCCGCCGCACCCTCGAATATGTTGAGGATACGCGCGTCGCAAAGAACGCGGCTCACAGGGTATTCAAGTGCAAAGCCGTTGCCGCCATGAATTTGCAAGGCGTTGTCCGCAGCGGCCCACGCGACACGCGCGGCGAGCAACTTCGCCATGCCAGCTTCCAGATCGCAGCGCCGCCCAGCGTCCTTTTCGCGCGCCGCGAAGTACGTGAGTTGCCGCGCGATCATGATCTCGACCGCCATGGTGACGATCTTGTTGGCCACGCGCGGAAAGCCGTAGATCGCTTTCCCGAATTGCTGCCGCTCAAGCGCGTAGCGCAAGCCTAAATCCATCGCCGACTGCGCGACGCCGATCGCACGCGCCGCAGTTTGAATGCGCGCGGACTCGAACGTCGTCATCAGCTGCTTGAAGCCTTGGCCCTCTTCGCCGCCCAGCAAATTTTCGTGCGGCACCTCGAACCCGTCGAAGCCGATCTCGTATTCCTTCATGCCGCGATAGCCGAGCACTTCGATCTCGCCGCCCGTCATGCCGTTCGCCGGAAACGCATTGTCGTCCGTTCCGCGCGGCTTCGGCGCGAGAAGCATGGAAAGACCCTTGTAGCCCGGCGCGTTCGGATTGGTGCGCACCAGCAGCGTCATCAAGTCGGCGCGCGCCGCGTGCGTAATCCAAGTCTTGTTGCCGGTGACTTTCCAAACATCGCCATCGCGCACCGCGCGCGTTCGAAGCGACCCCAGGTCGGACCCTGTGTTCGGCTCCGTGAAAACGGCCGTCGGCAAAATCTCGCCTGACGCGATCCTCGGCAGCCACGTCTTCTTCTGCGCTTCCGTACCGCCGCCAAGGATCAGCTCAGCCGCAATCTCCGAACGCGTGCCCAGCGACCCCACGCCGATATATCCGCGCGAAAGCTCTTCCGACACGACGCACATCGCCGTCTTACCCAAGCCCGCACCACCGAACGCTTCCGGGATCGTGAGCCCGAAGACGCCAAGCGCGCTCATCTCCTCGACAACCGGCATCGGGATCAGCTGATCGTTGAGGTGCCAGCCATGCGCATGCGGCGCTACTTTGTCGGTGACGAACTTGCGGAATTGATCGCACACGAGCGTCATCTCGTCGTCGAGCCCAATCTCGCCGAACGTCGCCGCATGCGGGTGCTCGGCAATCAGCGCTGCGATCCGTGCCTTCACGGCGGCGTTGGAACAAGCGGCCAAAGGCCCGGCGCCCGCTCTAATGAAAGCGACGATCTGCTCGCCTGTCACACCGAAGTCGGCGGGCCGCACGATTTCGCCCTGGCTCATTGGGATGCCGAACGCGATTTGGTTCGCGTATTCCGCCGTACCCACCTGCAGGATCAAGCGTTCGAATTCGCCGAACTTACCCTGCGCCTGAAGCCGCTCCGCCCACGACAGCATCTGCCGCAGCGCCTCGACATACGTCCAAAGCCAAGCCAACCCATGCGCTTCGTGTTGCGCATTGTCGACGCCGCCGACCGCTTTCACCGTCGCGCGCACGCCGTTCTTCGCATGCAGATAAAGCGTCTCGGCCGCAGTGACGGCGGTCCGAACGAGGGAAAGCAATTCAGGCGTCTGCATGGCGTCCGTCGCAGTGGTTGGTGTGCGTCGAAACAAGAGCCCAAACGTGACGCGCGCGCAACGCCAATCGCGCGTTCATCCGGCGATCATCTTCCAGAGCTCGACCGTGTGATCCCACACCCACGGCAGTACTTCCGTAACAACGAGATGAAGACCGAGATAGCCGATATAGAGCGCGAAGAACGATCCAACAACGCCGGCGAACACCAACAACCCGTCGCGCTCGATAATGGCAATCGCCATAAACGCGATCGCAACGCCCGGTGCGAAATTCGTGCCCGGCCCGGGCAGCGCGATCACGATCGCCAGTACGAAGACAAGAAGGCCAAGCAGTCGCTCGCCGACCTGTCCGATCAGAAACAAAAGCCGCGGCTTGCAAATCGTCTCGACCCACCGCATCGCAGGCACAGCACGTTCGATCGTGGCTAAGAGGTCGGCTTTGGCGAAGCTACGCTCCGAGATCGATTTGGGAAGCCACGGCGTGCGGTACCCAGCCAGCATCTGCAGGCCGAAGAACAGAAGCGGTATGGCGATGATCGTGGCGAGGCCCGGCACGATAGCGATCGCGCTCAATACGCCGAACAGCAGCAGCACGAACCCGAAGCTGCGCTCGCCCAAGCCATCCATCAAATCTTGCAGCCGCATTTGTTCGCCCGGAAACGAGCGAACGATCGCAACCAGGGCTTCCGACGTTGAGCGGTGATTGTGTAACTTCATGGGCCCTAGAGAGAAAGACGCAACAAAGGCCGCTTCGCATCATCGCGCACGACCGCAAACCCAAGCGCAGCGTAAGTCGATTCCGGCCCGTTCCACAACTCGCCGGCATCGATTGCACCGCGTTTTGGAAACGCATCGATAGAACGCGCTCCCCGCAACCGCAAATCATCGACGACAAGGGCGAGTGCGTCGCGCGCCACGCCCTGGGCGCGAAACGCGGGGAGGATCAACATGCAACCAATCATCCAGGCATCGTCGTCAGACGTAACCGAAAATTGCGCCGCCAGCTTCGCGAACGCATCACGTTTCCAGGCTTGCACCCATCCGGCGATCTCCTCGCCCGAATAAACAAAATAGCCGTCATGCACGCCGTTGCTGAAAAGCCGTTGCCGCAGCGCCAGGTTCTCGGCCGCTGTACGCTCGCCAAAGCCCTCCCAGCTGGGTACCCACCACCCAACGCATTGGCACCAGCCGTTGCCCGTCGCATCGCAATGGATGCGCGCGAAATCGCCTTCGCTCTCGTGGGTCAACCGCTTGATGCTAACGCTCATCACGCCTCTCCCAAGCGTTTCAAGCCAGGAAGAACAGGTAGGAAGAAATCGCCCGGGGGCAATGCCTCTCAGCGCTTTCCGGCCTCAATCGCGTCATCGAGCGTGCGCAAGCCCGTCTTCACGGCGTTGACCAGCACGGCCATGTTGCCGGGCAAGTGCTCGTTCTTCCACATCTTCGTGTGCGCCTTCGGGATGTCGTTCCACGAAAACACTTCCGACATGCACGGATCGATCCGCCGCTCGACGACAAGGCGGTTCGCTTGAGACGCCTGCTGCAGGTTGGCGAAGTGCGAACCCTGAATGCGCTTCTGGCGCATCCACACATAGCGCGCGTCGAACGTAATGTTGTAGCCGCTGGTACCGGCGCAGAAGACGACCATGCCGCCGCGCTTCACGACGAGACACGAAACGGGGAACGTCGCCTCGCCCGGATGCTCGAACACGAAGTCGACGTCGTTACCTTTGCCGGTGATGTCCCAGATGGCCTTGCCGAACTTGCGCGCTTCCTTGGTCCACTCGTCGTAGGCGGGCGTGCCGACTTGCGGCATCGCCCCCCCGCACTTGAAATTCTTGCGGTTGATGACGCCCTTCGCGCCCATGCTCATGACGAAGTCGCGCTTGGAATCGTCGGAGATGACGCCGATCGCGTTGGCGCCGGACACGCCGCACAGCTGTACCGCGAACGAGCCCAACCCGCCCGACGCGCCCCACACAAGCACGTTGTGTCCCGGACGCAGAATGTGCGGACGATGGCCGAACAGCATGCGGTACGTCGTGGCGAGCGTCAGCGTGTAGCAAGCCGACTCCTCCCACGTCAGATGCTTCGGACGTTCCATCAGCTGGCGGTCCTGCACGCGGCAGAACTGCGCGAACGAACCGTCCGGCGTCTCGTAACCCCAGATGCGCTGCGAGGGCGAAAACATCGGATCGCCACCGTTGCACTCTTCGTCGTCGCCGTCGTCTTGATTGCAATGGATGACGACTTCGTCGCCAACCTTCCACCGTTTCACCTTGGAGCCGACGGCCCACACGATGCCAGACGCGTCGGAGCCGGCGACGTGGTACGGATTTTTGTGTCCGTCGATGGGTGAAATCGGCGTGCCGAGGCCCGCCCAGACGCCGTTGTAGTTCACGCCCGCCGCCATCACGAGAACCAGCACGTCGTGGCTATCGAGCTCCCACGTCGGCACGACCTCGATCTGCATCGACTTCTCGGGCTCGCCGTGCCGCTCCTTGCGGATCGCCCAGGCGTACATTTTGGACGGCACATAACCGAGCGGCGGGATCTCGCCGATCTCGTAAAGGTCTTTGTACGCGGGCTTGTCTTTCACTGCCGTGGCCACCGCTGCTGACATTGAGGTTCAGGCTCCGCCTTTGAGGGGTTCGGCGGGCCGGATATCACGTCCTCGTTGTGCACTGCAATACGTCCAATCCGCAAGTATCCCCAACGAAAGCCTGTTGATGACGCAGAATGTTGCGTCAAGGAGGGTAAATCACGAAATATATTTACGAATCTTGCTGCGCCGCAACAGTCAGTGTTTCGGCGGAATCTTCTCCCCAGCCCGGAGAGCCACAGGCAGTTTCTCGACCGCAAAGGGGCAATTGTAGTGCGGTGAACGGGCGCAGTTCGGATTGTAGGCGCGGTTGAAATCGATGGTGAAGGTCTTCGGCAATCCGTCGACGTCGATATCGACGTAGCGGCCCACGCCATAGGTCTCTTTGCCCGACAACTCGTCGAGGAAGAACATCGACAGTTGCTTCACCTTCGCCGGGTCTTTCTCATCGCTGAACATGCCAAGTTTCATCGGCTTGCCCATTAGCGTGAACGAGGCGTACCCGACGCGATTGATCCGCTTCAGCCACCCGCGCGATGTCTGAAAATCGACGCCCTCTGTACTGGGTGAAGCCTCGAACGTCGCCTCGACGACGGCATTCGGATCATACGGGAAATGCTCCAGCCCTTTGAAGTTGCGCGCCAACGGATGGCCTTGATTGTAGACCATGACGCGAAGGCCGTTCACGCCGGGCTTCAGCTGCGTCAGCGCAAAGCGCACGTCGATCCCCGGCTGCAAGTTCACGCGCTGCACCTTCTCAACCGAAAACGACTCGTATTTGCCGTTGTTGAGAACCAGCGCTTGGCCGTCCTTATAAGTGATCAGAAAATGCGCACCGCGCTTTTTCCCGAGCATCCACTTGTATTCGAGCATCTTCTGCTTGCGCGCATCGAGCCGCGCACTTTCGCCATCGTTCAGATAGACCGCATCGTCGATCTTCAGGATCGCAAACTCGTTCGTCGCCCAAGCCGCATTCTCTTCGCCACGCCATTTCTCCCACTCAGCGACGGGATCCGCAGCATGCGGCGTTGCGACAGGCGGCGCCACAACAGGCGCGGTGGTCTCATCTGTGGCGCAGGCCGCCAGCGCAACGGCCAAGGAAGCAAGCACAGCGGCGGTGACAAGGCGCATCAGACACTCTCACGTTGAACAACCACGATGAAGGGCCAAGGCAGCACCTCAGTCAACTCCGCTTTCGTGTAAGGTGCGCAGGCCAATAAAGGGTTTGAAGCTATGCACGACCACGGCCTGTCTCGCGACCTCGCAGTCATCATCGCCCGCCGTCGTATGTTGCAGCTGACTGGCGCTGCAGCGACTGGAGCCCTTTTGTCCGGTTGCGGCTTCGGTCCACCGGGCCACAGCGAACCGAACAGAACCGCAAAAGCCGCCGACGGCAGCACCTGCATCAAGGACCCGGCGGAGACGAACGGCCCGTATCCCGCCGACGGCTCGAACGCGCGCAACGGCGCGACGCTGAACGTGCTGACCCAAAGCGGTATCGCACGCACGGATCTGCGCACCGGATTCGCCGGCATGACCGCGGTCGCCGACGGTGCGCAGCTTGATCTCGCGCTCACGCTCGTCGATGTCGCCAAAGCCTGCGCACCGCTCACAAACCACGTCGTCTATGTTTGGCATTGCGATGCAGAGGGTAGGTACTCGCTCTACGATCTCGAAGACCGCAACTACTTGCGCGGCATCGGGGTCACAGACGCCGCGGGCCAAGTGAAATTCACGACGGTCTTTCCCGGATGCTACGCCGGCCGCTGGCCTCACATTCACTTCGAAGTGTTCGCCAACCTACAAACTGCAACGAGCGGCAGCAAAAGCCTGCTCACCTCGCAACTCGCCATGCCCGGCGATGTGGCGAAGGCGCTCTACACGGCAAACCCGCTCTACGCCGCGAGCATTGCAAACCTCGCGGGAAGCCCGCTCGAGCGCGACAACGTCTTCGCCGATAATACGGCCGAACAGATCGCCGCCATGACCCCGCGCATCACAGGTGATGCTGCGGCCGGATTCCAAACGGCGGTAACGATTGGAATTACAACGTCTTAACCTCGCGGGCGGAAAACCGCCGCAGCACCGCCCCAATCCCGCCGCATGCGCACTCTCTCATGGGCGCCACCTTGAGAGGTGTCGCCCATGAGAAATATCGC
>JANLXP010000678.1:0-2748 GCA_031365165.1 Alphaproteobacteria bacterium | reverse complement strand
TTGCTATGGTATCATATAAACACTAATTTCACTCATAAATCAACTAAAACTTTCGAATGCTGCGTCTTTCATCATTTTCTCTGCAATCTGCATAAAGCCGTATGTTTTTGGAATGATCCGGACGAGCCTTACTTGGTGACGGTCCTGCCTCTGAAGGCCCAGGCTGGCAGTTCGTCTCTCGGTGGAACCGGGCGCAGCGATGCGTTTGCGTTTTTTGCGACGGACAATGCGGAAGACGCCACGCTCAATCGCATTTTGGCGCATGAACATCTGCACACGTGGATTCCGCGGCGGATCGGGTCGATGCCCGACAGTGAAGCGAGCGAACCCGCGGACTACTGGCTCTCGGAGGGTTTCACGGATTTCTACACCGCGCGGCTGCTGGTCCGCGACGGCATCTGGACGGTCGACGATTTCGTGCGCGAGACGAACGATCTTTTGCGCGCGTATGCGATGTCGACGGCGCGGACCGCGCCGAACAGTAAGATCGTGTCGGATTTTTGGACGGATCCCGACGTTGGGAAATTGCCGTATCAACGCGGTGCGCTGCTTGCGATGATATGGGATGCGCGCATTCGCACGGCGAGTGCTGGAGCGCGGGACTTCGACGATGTGATGTTCGCGATGAAAGCGCGGGCTTCGGCGGGGAACAGCAAGCCGCCGCTGGCGTCGACGTTGTTTCGTGAAGAAATGAAAAGGGCGGGTGTCGATCCGACCGATGACCTTGCGCGCTTCGTCGACAAAGGCGAGGCGATCGAATTGCCTGGCGACGTGTTCGCACCGTGCGGGTCCGTTGCGATGGTCGAGATGGCCGAATTCGATCGCGGTTTCGATCCGAAAAAGACCGCGGCGAACGGCAACAAGATTACGGGTCTGCGCGTCGACTCGCCGGCCTATCGCGCGGGCCTGCGCGACGGCATGCAGATCGTGAAGCGCGAAGCGGGTAAGCCTGGTGACAGCCGCGTCGATCTCACCTACCGCGTGCTCGATAACGGTGTGGAGCGGGTGATCACGTACAAGCCCGAAGGTTCCAAGCGCATCACGCTGCAGGAGTTCGTGTTGAAGGCGGGGCTTGGCGAGAGCGAACGCAAGGCGTGCGCGGCGCGCTTGGGCGGCGTTTCCTAGCTGCGCCCCGTGAGCCGCCGTTGCAACCATTCGCTGCGCGCGAAGCGCGTCATCAGCACCGCGAAGGCGATGATCGCGAGTATTGGGCCGCGAGCGACCGGCAAATCGAACGCGTAGCGCAGCAGTTCTACCATGCCGTAAGCGGCTGCGATCGCGATGGCGAGAACGACGACCTCAGTCACGATGCGCCGTGCATTCCATGGAGTCGTGGCGGTCATCGCAATCTCCTCGTGTGCTACAGCGACTTTAGCTCCCTTCTAGAGAAGGACGGTTCACGATGCCGTCAATTGGCCGGTCGTTTTAAGAAGAACGCGGCGGCGGCAAACAGCACCCAGCCCAGCATCAGGCTTACGCCGCCGAGCGGGATGAGCGGCTTCATGCTTGCCGCGCTCGGGCCGAAGGCGGCGTAGATGCTGCCGCAGAACAAGATGATGCCGGCAAGGAACGCGGCGCCGGCGAGGTCGAGCAGAAGTGAGCGTCCGAATTGCGCGCTCACGATGCCGACGGCGATGAGGCCCAGAGCGTGCACGAAGTGCATCTCGCGAGCGGTGTCGAAGATGTTGCGAATGACGGGTACGAATTCGCCTTCAAGCCGGTGACCTACGGACGCGGCGACGATCAGCGCGAGGAGCATGTTCACGGCGCCTGCGACGAGCCAGAGACGGGTCATGGTTTTTCCCTTGGAATTCTTGGACTAACCCAACTGATTGCATGAGGCGCATGCGCAGGCCAAGGTGCGGCGCCGATTTGGAGGGACGTCATGCGGATTCTGCTTTGGATTGTGGGAATTTTGGCTGCGCTAATTGCAGTGGCGTTTCTGACGCTGGGCGATCCCGCGGTGCCACGCGACGTTCTGGTGAAGAAGTACGGGCAGGCGCCTTCGCAGTATGCGGACTTGGGCGGTGGCATCACGGCGCATTACCGCGATCAAGGCAATCCGCGCGGGCCGGTGCTTGTGCTGCTGCACGGGTCGAACGCGTCGCTGCACACGTGGGAGCAGTGGGTGAAGATCCTTGGCGATCAGTTTCGCATTGTCACCGTCGATCTTCCGGGGCACGGCCTGACCGTCGTGCCTGAGGCGTATCCGCTGTCGGCGGAAGGGATGGCGGATTTCGTGGACACGTTCGCCACCAAGCTCGCGCTGCCGCGGTTTGCGATCGGCGGCAACTCGATGGGCGGGCATGTTGCCCTTCGTTATACGATCAAGTATCCGGCGCGAGCGGCGGCCGTGATCGCGATCGATTCCGGCGGCGTCCTTCCGCCGAACATGCCGGAGCCGCCTGCGTTCTTCTATATCGTGCGGACGCCAGTGCTGCGCGAGTTCTTGCGCCTCATTCCCGGACGCCCGATTGCGGAGGCGACGTTGAAGGCCTCATTCGCGAACCAAGCCTTGGTGACGGACGAGATGATCGAGCGTTATTGGGAGCTCAATCGCGAACCCGCGATCCGGGTTGCGACGCGCAAACGGTTTCGCATGGGGCTTGAGTATTGGCAGGGCGAAGATCGGTTCATGCGCGAGCATCTGGGCAAAATTTCGGTGCCTGCCCTGGTCTTGTGGGGCGCTCAGGACAAGCTGATCCCGGTTGCGGCCGCCGAGCTCGTGAAGAGCCTGATCCCTGGCAG
>JANLXP010000652.1:0-1319 GCA_031365165.1 Alphaproteobacteria bacterium | reverse complement strand
CAGCAAGGTTCGGCGGCGCCCGTCCGCCATGCAGCGGCGTGCCGGTCAGGTCAGCGATACATTGCTTTTGTTCGCCAAGACGCGCGAACGGCTGGCGCGGTTAACGGACGATCTTCGCATTGCGCTGTCGTTGGTTGTGCTCGACGGATTGTCCTACGACGAGGCGGCTTCGCGGCTGAATATCTCGATGACGGCCCTCCTGACGCGCCTGGCGCACGCCCGCGAGGCTGTGGCCAAGATGGTGGCCGACGAGAACCAGCCTAAGGCTGTCGCGGCCGAGTAGCGCGGGGCAGTTTCTTCCGAGCGCTTTTTGTGGTGTCTGTCGCGCCTCATGACGACCCACCTATTTTCAGTCGCACCTATGATGGATTGGACGGACCGGCATTGCCGGTTCTTCCATCGCATCCTCACGCGCCGGGCGACGCTTTACACCGAAATGGTGACCACGGCGGCTTTGATCCACGGGCCACGGGAGCGGCTGCTGGGATACGACCGGGCCGAACACCCCGTCGTCCTGCAGATCGGCGGGAGCGAGCCTGGCGAACTGGCGCGCGGTGCGCGGATGGCGGAGGACGCGGGGTTCGACGAAGTGAATCTCAATATTGGTTGTCCGTCGGAGCGCGTGCAAAGGGGTGCGTTCGGTGCGTGCTTGATGCGCGAGCCTGACCTCGTTGCCGACGGCGTTGCGGCAATGCGCGCGGCGGTAAAGATTCCGGTTACGGTGAAGTGCCGGATCGGCGTCGACGATCAGGATCCGCGGGAAGCGCTGTTCGGCTTTGTCGATCGTATTGCCAAGACCGGGTGCGATACGTTTTTTGTGCATGCACGCAAGGCGTGGCTGAAAGGGTTGTCGCCGAAGGACAATCGCGAGATTCCACCGCTGGACTACGGGTTGGTCTACGAGCTGAAGCGGGCGCGGCCTGAGCTCACGATCGTCATCAACGGTGGTGTGGCTTCGCTCGACGAGGTGCGTGCGCATTTGGGCCAGGTCGATGGCGTGATGATGGGACGGGCCGCTTACGGGTCACCCTGGATTCTCGCCGACGTAGACGCTGCGATTTTTGGTGACGCAGCGGCTGTGCAGTCGCGTGCGCGGGCGTTGGAGGCTTTCAAGCCGTACGTCGCGCGCGAGCTTGCGAATGGCACGCCGTTGAACGCGATGACCAGGCACGTGCTTGGGCTTTTCAACGGGCTGCCGTGGGCGCGCGCATTCCGGCGGCACCTGAGCGAGAATTCCGTGAAGCGCGGCGCAGGCGTCGAGGTGATCGACGAGGCGCTTGAGTTCATGCGCGAGGATCGGGCGCAGGTCGCCGCTTAGA
>JANLXP010000634.1:0-2821 GCA_031365165.1 Alphaproteobacteria bacterium | reverse complement strand
GCGATGAAGGCCCTACAGTCGACGCATGAAAAGCTCCGCCTGGGTGTTGTGGGCCTCGGCATCGGCGGGTCAGTCTGCTACAGCCGTCCCGGCGACACGTGGACGCTCTATGAGATCGATCCGCTGGTGGTACACATCGCGAAGGACTCAGGCCACTTCTCGTTCCTGAACAAATGCGTACCGACCGCCCAATACAAAGTCGGCGATGCGCGCATATCGCTCGCGCGCGAGCAGAACGGAATCTACGACGTCCTGATCCTCGACGCCTACACGTCCGACTCCATTCCGATGCACCTCGTCACGCGCGAAGCGATGGCCCTGGTCCGTACGAAATTGGCGCCGGGCGGCGTCGTCCTCTTCAACATCTCGAACCGCTATCTAAAGCTCGAGCCGGTGGTCGCGAAGGCCGCTGAGGCGGCAGGCATGGTCGGGATCGCACAGTTCTATCCCGGCACGCCGAAAAAGGATCACGAGCCCGCCGACGCCTCGCAGTGGCTGGCGCTAGCGGTTGATCCGGCGGACCTGAACGCGATCGCAGCGTCCGGTCATTGGCGTCAGCTGAAAGCGGGCCCGACGACACCGCTATGGACCGACGACTTCTCGAACCTGGTCGGCGTGGTCTCGTTCAATCTGCGCTGATCGTCTAACCGGCGACCGGCTTCACGAAACCAGCGGCGCGCCTTGCATTGGCGCGCGCCGCATCCACAGTATCGGCGTGGGCAAGTGCAACGCCCATGCGCCGCTTCTTGAAAGCCTCGGGCTTCCCGAACAGACGCACCTCGCTGCCCGGAACGGCAAGCGCAGCGGCAACGCCTTCGAACGCAATCCCCTTCGCTTCCATACCGCCATAGATGACCGCGCTGGCACCCGGCGCGCGCAGCGACGTGTCGACCGGCAACCCCAAGATGGCCCGCGCATGCAGCGCGAACTCGCTCTGATGTTGCGAGACGAGCGTGACGAGCCCCGTATCGTGCGGCCGAGGACTGACCTCCGAAAACCACACATCGTCGCCCTTCACGAACAGTTCGACACCAAAGATGCCGGCACCGCCCAACTTGTCGGTGACCGCCTTCGCCATCGCGCGTGAACGCTCCAGCGCAACTCTCGACATCGGCTGTGCCTGCCACGATTCCACATAGTCGCCGTCGACCTGCACATGCCCGATCGGCTCGCAGAACGACGTCCCGCCGGCATGCCGCACAGTGAGCAGCGTGATCTCGAAATCGAACTTGATCTCCGATTCGACGATGACGAGCGCTTGGCGCACCCGCCCCGCCGCCATCGCATAATCCCACGCCTTTGCGACTTGGTCGGGATCCTTGATCTTCGACTGCCCCTTTCCTGACGACGACATGACCGGCTTCGCGAAGCACGGATAGCCGATGCCGCCGTCGATCGCGCGCTGGAGTTCCTCAAGCGAGGAACAGAACGCATATTTCGAGGTTGCGAGCCCGCACTCTTCGGCAGCGAGCCTGCGAATACGCTCGCGGTTCATCGTGATGTGCGCCGCCGTCGCGGTCGGGATCACGCGCGCCAGGCCCTCAGCTTCGATCCGCACCAACTCGTCCGTCGCGATCGCCTCGATCTCCGGCACGATCAGGTGCGGCCTCTCCTTCAGCACCAGCTCGCGAACGGCCTTCGCGTCCGTCATGTCGATGACATGCGCCCGATGCGCCACCTGATGCCCCGGCGCGTTCGCATAGCGGTCGACCGCGATCACCTCGACGCCCAGCCGTTGCAACTCGATCACGACCTCTTTGCCGAGTTCACCCGCGCCCAACATCATCACTTTCATGGCAGTCGGCGAAAGCGGCGTCCCAATGCGCATGGCGTCTACTCCGGTTCGTCCTCATCGCGTACGGCGCGGTAATAGCCCCACGCCGTCCACGCCGCAAAGCCGAGCGTTCCGGCCAGGAGCACAATCCAGAACCAGGCGATGACGTTCTTGGGGATAGCGAAGGCCGACTCCAGCCAAGCAACGCCAAAGGCCGAGCGCCACGCCCAAAACGACGAGCAACGCCCACACGCCCGCGCGCTTCATCGTAAAGCGCCGTAGATGCGCTTGAACGCATCGAGGAGCGCCGCGCGATCCGTCGGGCCGTCCTGCAGCACGAGCGCATCGTCTTGAACGCCGACGCCCGGTGAAAGGCTGCGCGCGAAAATATGCGACGTCGGCACCACCCAACTCGGATCGTCCAGCGTGCCGGCAGCGAAGATCACGAGCTGCGGCGCAACGAGCGGTTCGTGCCAAAGCCGCACGCCGCAGCTCGCACAACGAACGACGTCGATCTCGTTGCCGGAATCGGCGCGCCTGCGGTAGCGCGCGACGGGCCCTTCGAACGAAAACGCTTCCCTGGGACCGAGCACCATCAAGAGATTGGTGGCGCCCGTCAGCTTCTTGCAATCCATGCAGTGGCACGCATTCAGCGCCCAAGGCCGTGCGCTGAACCGATAGCGCACCGCCCCGCAAAGACAGCCGCCCGTATGCGGCGGCGCCGGGATCGCCGGCCGCTGCATCAGTTCTTACTCTGATCGACCAGTTTGTTCTTGCCGATCCACGGCATCATGGCGCGCAATTTCGTGCCGACCTCTTCGATCTGATGCTGCGCGAGGTTCGCGCGCGTCGCCTTGAAGCTCGCCTGCCCCGCCTTGTTCTCAAGCACCCAGTCGCGCGCGAACTTGCCCGTCTGAATGTCGGAGAGCACGCGCTTCATCTCGGCCTTCGTGCCTTCGTTGATGATGCGCGGGCCGGTGACGTATTCGCCGTACTCGGCCGTGTTCGAGATCGAGTAATTCATGTTCGCGATCCCGCCCTCATAAA
>JANLXP010000622.1:0-7764 GCA_031365165.1 Alphaproteobacteria bacterium | reverse complement strand
GCTGTCGCAATCGATCTCGACGTGCACAGTCATGCGGACGCCAACAGAGACCTGCTTGGGTGTGCAGCTTGGCAGCTGCCCTTCAACACCAACCACGACTTCGTAGCTGCCCGGTGGAGCGCTCAGCAAGAACTCGCCCTTGTCATTCGTCGTGCCCCGCTTGACTACCCGCCCGTCCGACGCGCGCAGAACGACCGGCGCACCTTTGTAGACGCCATCGCACGGTACGTCCTCGCGGCACACAGGCATGACAGGCCCAAGCTTTACCAGCCCACCGATCCTACTCATCGTAATCGTCTCGCCACAAGCCTGCAGTGTCACCAATGCGAAAGACGCCGCGAGAAGTCTGCGCATCAAACCCTTCCTCAGCTGCGAACCAGCTTCTTGTACTTGATCCGGTGCGGCACCATCGCGTCGTCGCCAAGCCGCCGCTTACGGTCGGCCTCATAGTCCTGATAGTTGCCCTCGAACCATTCGACGTGGCTGTCGCCTTCGAAGGCGAGCATGTGGGTCGCGATACGATCCAGGAACCAGCGGTCATGGCTGATCACCATCACGCAGCCCGCAAACTCCGTCAGCGCGTCTTCAAGCGCCCGCAAGGTTTCGACGTCCAGATCGTTGGTCGGTTCGTCGAGCAGCAGCAAGTTGCAATGCGATTTCAGCATCTTCGCCAAATGCACCCGGTTGCGCTCACCGCCGGATAGCTGCCCCACCTTCTTCTGCTGGTCGAGGCCGCGGAAGTTGAACGCCGAGACATAGGCACGGCTCTGCATCTGCCGCTTGCCCAACTCCAATATGTCGAGACCGCCCGAAATCTCTTCCCAAACCGTCTTCTTCGAATCCAACGTGTCGCGCGATTGATCGACGTAACCCATGACGACCGTATCGCCGACCTTCAGCGTACCGGTGTCGGGCATCTCCTGCCCTGTCAGCATGCGGAACAATGTCGTCTTGCCGGCGCCGTTGGGACCGATCACGCCCACGATACCGCCGGGCGGCAGCGTGAAGTTCAAATCGTCAATCAGAAGGCGATCGCCGTAGGCCTTGTTCAATCCGGCCGACTCGATCACGGCCGAGCCAAGCCGCGGCCCCGGTGGAATGATGATCTGTGCATCGCCGCTCTTGGCGTTGCCAGCCTGCGCCAGCAAATCCTCGTACGCCCTGATACGGGCCTTCGACTTCGCCTGCCGCGCTTTCGGACTGGCCGCAATCCACTCGCGCTCGCGCACCAGCGTCTTGAGCCGCGCCTCTTCGCCCTTCGCTTCGACCGCGAGGCGCTTTTCCTTCTGCTCCAGCCACCGAGAATAGTTGCCCTCGTAGGGAATGCCCTGCCCCCGGTCGAGTTCCAAAATCCAACCGGTCACGTTGTCGAGGAAGTAGCGATCGTGCGTCACCAGCACGACCGTGCCCTTGTATTCCTTCAAGTGATGCTCAAGCCACGCCACCGATTCCGCGTCGAGATGGTTCGTCGGTTCGTCCAGCAGCAACAGGTCCGGCGCCTCAAGCAGCAACCGGCACAGCGCCACGCGGCGCTTCTCGCCGCCCGACAACTTCGACACATCGGCATCGCCCGGTGGGCAGCGCAGCGCGTCGAGCGCCTGCTCGATCTGGCTGTCGAGATCCCACAGGCCTTGCGCGTCGATCGTGTCCTGAAGCTTGGCCATCTCGTCGGCAGTCTCGTCGGTGTAGTTCGCCGCGATCTCGTTGTAGCGATCGAGCACCGCCTTCTTGGCAGCGACGGCAATCATCACGTTGCCCATGACGTCCTTCGACGCATCGAGCTGCGGTTCCTGCGACAGGAACCCGACCCGCGCGCCTTCGGCCGCCCACGCCTCGCCCGTGAACTCGCTCTCGAGGCCCGCCATAATCTTCAGAAGGGTCGACTTGCCCGCGCCGTTCAAGCCGATCACGCCGATCTTGACGCCTGGAAGGAAGGACAACCAGATGTCCTTCAAAACCTGTTTGCCGCCGGGATAAATCTTGCCCAGCTGCTTCATCACATAGACGTACTGATAGGAGGCCATGGAAACGCCGTTCCCCGAAATTTCAAAGTGTTTGTGCAGGAATTGGGGGCGTTCTAAAGCAGCCGGCAAGCCGACGCAAACCCGGCCTTAGGGCCTCTTGCAGGGCCGCCTGGCTTATGACCACCTTGTCGCGCATGCAAACAGGCCGCCCTAAAGGAACGCGATGAGCTACGTCAGCCGCACATTGGGCAAGAGCGAGAGTATCTTGTTCTCGACGGGCTACCATTGGCTCTACTGGCTCGGCGTCGCATTGCTCGCAGGCCCATTTGTTGTGGTGGCCCTCCTGGGCATTCCCTACGGCGGGCGCGAGATTTTCTTGCTGCTCCTCGCCGCCATTCCCTTCGCGTACGGCGTCTATCGCTTCGTGCACGGCATCGCCCTCGAAATCGCCGTCACGACCGACCGCTTCGTGAAGAAAACGGGTTTGGTCTCGATCAAGACCGAAGAAGTCAGCCTCGACAAAATCGAAGAAGTGAATATCGAAGAATCGATCTTGGGCCGCATCTTCGGCTACGGCACGATCTACGTGCACGGCACCGGCGCCGGCAAAATCCGCGTCAACCTGATCAGAGACCCCGTGCATCTGCGCCGCGAAATCCAAACCGCCCGCGAGCAACTCAAGCACCGGAGTGAGTAGGTCCATCTATCATTGGCTTGCCAAGCCGAAGCTCGCGGACGGCCCGCCTACGCCCGAAGGGGGCTACGGCGTGGCAGCCTTCCCTCGCTTCGCGAGCGAAGGCTGGTGGGCCCGGTAGGGCTCGAACCTACGACCAGACCGTTATGAGCGGCCCGCTCTAACCAACTGAGCTACAGGCCCCCTTCAGGGGGACGCCCGCTATAGCAAAACCTCGCGCGTCAACGAAGCCCTCTGTTTTGTGATCGGCCATTCATCTGCGGGCAAGCCAATGCGAGGTTTGTCGCAGGGCGCAGCCTTTGTTCCGCCCCGATCGCGCAAGATATGATCGCTTGCAAAGTCGCTTCCTTGAAAGGACCAACTTCATGAACGTTCGCGCGATTGCGGCAGGCTCGGGCCTTGTTATCGTCGCGGCACTGGCCGCCGCAGCCCTTATAGGACCCCGCACAAGCATGTCCGCACCCGACAACGCCTTGCCCCGCATCATCAGTGTCTCAGGCTTAGGCGAAGTGAAATCGCGCCCCGACATGGCATCGATCTCGACCGGCGTCGTGAGCGAAGCTGTGTCGGCCAAAGACGCGCTCGCCAAGAACAACGCGGCAATGTCGGCCGTCATCGCGGCGCTAAAGAATGCGGGCGTCAGCGAGGACGACATCCAAACTTCGAACTTCTCCGTGTCGCCGAAATACCCGCCCTATCAGCCGAACCAGACGACGCAGCGCATCGTCGGTTACACCGTCTCGAATCAGGTCACGGCAAACGTGAAGAACCTGAAAAACTTAGGCCCCATTCTCGACACGCTCGTGCAGTCCGGTTCGAACCAAATCAACGGCATCTCGTTCGGCATCGACGACCCGAAAAAGACGCTCGACGAAGCGCGCAAGAAAGCGGTTGCCGATGTGCACGCCAAGGCCGAACTCTATGCCGAGGCAGCCGGCGTCTCGCTTGGCCGGCCCGTACAAATCACGGAGTCGAGCACGGTCAGTCCGCCGGTTCCCATGTACCGCATGGCTGTGCAAGCAAATGCCGCAGAGGCATCCGTCCCGATCGCGGCCGGCCAGCAAACCGTGAGCGCCAATGTCTCTATTACCTACGAAATCCAATAGGGTCGTATTGGGACAAACTGGCTAAGGCTCCCGGTCACTTCTTCATGTCACAATCGTGAGCGGCAAATAGGGCGGGACGAACTATGGTCCCGCTCATTGTCGAATAGGAACCTGCCTGAATGCGACTAAGACGGTGGAAATTGGTGGTAGCTTTGGCGCTCGCGGCGACAACCGCCGTCATCGCGTCCGCGACCGCCGGTTTTGGCTCAGGTGACCTGATCCCGCGCAAAGTGCTCTTCGGCAATCCCGAACGCACGGCGCCATACCTTAGTCCCGACGGCAAGCAGATCGCCTTCACCGCGGCCGTCGACGGCGTGATGAATCTCTGGATCGCGCCGGTGAACGACATCGCGGCCGCAAAAGTGGTGACGCAGGAAAAGCGCCGCCCGATCATGAACTATTTCTGGGCTCGCAATGGCACCTACCTGCTCTACCTTCAAGACCAGGCCGGAAACGAGAACTTCCACCTCTACGCCGTCGACATCGCGACGAACAGCACGCGCGATCTAACGCCGTACAAAAACGTACGCGCCGAGGTTGTTGCGGACTCATTCGAGCGTCCCGACGAACTGCTCGTCGGCCTCAACAATCGTGACCAGCGCTGGCACGACGTCTGGCTGCTCAACGTCGTAACCGGCGAATCAAAGCTCGTTCTCAAGAACGAAGGCTTCACCGCGACGTTCGCCGACGAGAACCTTGACGTGCGGCTCGCGGCAAAATCGCGGCCCGACGGCGGACAAGAGATCTTGCGGCTCGACGGCACCGAATGGAAGCCGTTCACGACGGTGTCGGGCGAGGATGCGCTGACGACCGAGCCGTTGTTCTTCTCAGCCGATGGTAAGTCGTTCTACATGACCGACAGCCGCGGCCGCGACACCAGCGCGCTCGTCAAGATCGATCTGGCAACGCGCAAGAGCACGGTGCTCGCAACTTCCGACAAGGCCGACATCACGTACGTCATCAAGAACCCGCTCACGCACGAAATACTCGCCTATGCCGCCGAATATGACCGGATGGAATGGAAGGCGCTGAAGCCTGAAATCAAACAGGACATCGCCTTCCTCGGTAAACAGGTCAGCGGCTACTGGGCCGTCTTGAGCCAATCGAAAGACGGCAACGCTTGGACGCTCTGGGTCGACAACCCCGGTGAACCGATCAAGTTCGCGCTCTTTGATCGCACGAAGCGCACGCTGACCACGCTGTTTGCGGCCCGCCCAAGCCTCGAAGGCGCACCGCTCCCGCAATCGCACCCGCGCATCATCAAGGCGCGCGATGGCTTGGACCTGGTGAGCTATGTGACCCTGCCGAAGGGCAGCGACGCAAACGGCGACGGCATCCCCGACAAGCCACTGCCGATGGTGCTGAACGTCCACGGCGGGCCATGGGCGCGCGACAGCTTCGCCTACAGCCCGCCAAACGCATGGCTCTCGAACCGCGGCTACGCCGTGTTAACGGTGAACTTCCGCGGCTCCACGGGCTTGGGAAAAGCGTTCGTGAACGCCGGCGACAGGGAATGGGCGGGCAAGATGCACGATGACCTCATCGACGCCGTCGATTGGGCCGTCAAGGAACGCATCGCGCAGAAGGATAAGATTGCAATCTATGGCGGCTCGTACGGCGGGTTCGCAGCTCTCGTCGGTCTCACGTTCACGCCGAAGAAATTCGCTTGCGGCGTCAGCATCGTGGGCCCCTCGAACTTGCAAACGATGTTGGCGAACGTGCCGCCGTACTGGGCGTCGATGATCGACACCTTCAAGCGCCGCGTCGGCGATCCCTCGACGCCGGCCGGAAAGGCGTTCTTGAAATCCCGCTCGCCCTTATTCCGCGCCGACAAGATCGAGCGCCCGCTCCTGATTGCGCACGGCGCGAACGATCCGCGCGTCAAACAAATGGAAGCGAACCAAATTGCTCGCGCCGCAGCACGAAGGGGCGCCCCGGTAACCTACGTGCTCTATTCCGACGAAGGCCACGGCTTCGCGCGGCCCGAGAACCGCCTCTCATTCTACGCAATCTCAGAAGCATTCTTGGCGCAGTGCCTCGGCGGCCGCGCGGAACCCATTGGCAGTGATTTTGCGGGCTCGTCAGTCGCCGTCCCGTCGGGACGCCAGTTCATTACTGGCCTGAAAGAAGCCCTCACCCACCCTTAAAGCTCGACGACGTTGGCGCGAAGCGTGGCAGCCCCGGGCTGCTCGCGCCAATGCTTGTTGTTGAGCACCTGACCCTCCAGCCGCACGCGCGTCACTGCCGTGAGGTCCAGATCGGCATAGAGCCACATCGGCTCGTTCATCGAACCGAGTGCCACCACACCGTTATCGGGAAAGCCAACATCCGGCGGACCGAATACGCCCGCCGCGCCCACATTGTTGTCCACTGCCGGTGACCACGGCGCCTCGCCGACCGTTGGCGACTGCACGACATAGCATTGGTTCTCAAGCGCCCGCGCCTGCGCCGCCACGCGAACCCGATAGTACCCGGCGAGCGAGTCCGTGCAACTCGGCACCAAGATCATCGCAGCCCCAGCCTCACTCATGGCCCGCGCGATCAGCGGAAACTCGGCGTCATAGCAAATGGCAATTCCGAACATGCCGATCCGCGAGTCGAACACGGTGACATCGCGACCGCCTTGCACGCGCCAATCCTCGCGCTCGAAGCGCGTCATGATCAGCTTGCGCTGCTCGCGGACGCGCCCCTTGGGCGAGATCGCGCGCGCAACGTTGTAAGCAGCGCCGTCCTCGGTCCGTTCCGGCAAACTCGCGGCGACGATGTGAACCTGGTGCCGTTCAGCGAGCTCGGCGTGCAACGCGTCGATGCTGCCACGCAAACCGCCGATGAAGTCGATCGACTGCTGCAAGTCGCTCCACACTTGCGGCGCAAAGCTGCGCGCCAGCTCCATCGCCCCGTATTCGGGAAACACAAGCAGCTGCGCCTGGTTCTCGGCCGCCTCGCCCACCCAGCGCGAGATCTTCTCGACGTACGCCTCCCACGACGCGATCGGATCGATCGGATATTGAGCCGCGGCGACACGCACTTTCATAGGATCAGAGCCTTTTCACCCAAAACTGCATTTGTTTCGGCGATTCTTCCGCCGCGCCGATTTCCTTCCAGCTCATGGAGCAAATCAAGCCCGGTTGGACAGCATAACCCCGCTTCCCCCAGAACGCATCGAGTGCCTCGTAACCGATGGGGCGAGCAGGATGGTCGGCGGAACGGACAACCGCGCAGAACACAGCATATCGCGCGCCGGATGCGCGCGCGTGCGCCTCGCGTACCTCAAAGAAGCGCACGCCGATCCCCTGCCCCCGGTAACGCGGACGCAGAACCGACTCGCCGAAATAGAAATAGGCCGAAAGATCGTCACCCCTCTCCCGGAAAGGCGCCGTGACGTCATCGACCTGCGCGCTCAGCGGCGCTGCGGTCGACGCCCCGACCACCTCATCCCCATCGAACGCGGCGACGATCACGGCCTGAGGCGACGCCGCAAACGCAGCGATGTACTGGCGCTCGTAGTCCGCATCCCCGTCATAGAGATAAGGGTACGCGCGAAACACCTCGATCCTCAGCCGCGCGACATCGGGCAGATGCGCTTGAAGCCTCGCACCGGTCAGCGGCTCAACCCGCAAGCTCAAGCGCCGACCTGCTTCAGCCAGTCCTGCAGATTGTAATGGGTGCTGACCCGCGAAATGAGGCCACTTTTGATGTCGAAGAAGGCGCCAGCCGGAAGCACGTATGTCTGGCCATTGGCCGGCGGCAGTCCCTCATCCGTCGCGAGATAGGCGCCGTGCACGACGAACTCCGCCGCAGCATGTGCGCCATCGGCATTTGAAAGGATGACGATGTTCTTCAGTTCCTCGCGATAGCACTTGTCCATATGCGCAAGGAACGACGAAAAATGCGCTTTGCCACGATGCCGTCCGCCCTGATTGACGTCATGGATCACATCGTCGGAAAGGCACGCGATCATGCCGCTCCAATCGCGCGCATTGAACGCCGCGTAGTACCG
>JANLXP010000566.1:0-1233 GCA_031365165.1 Alphaproteobacteria bacterium | reverse complement strand
GCGCGTCATTCAGCGCACGCAGGATGCTTTGCGTCTCGGCATCGGCGACGCCGTCGAACAACGACGGCCGGAAGTGCCGCTGAAATGCGCTAACCACGAGCTCGGTCGGCTCGTCGTACACGCTCGTGATCTCAAGCCCGTAACCATAGCGCACGAGCGACGCCTGCAGTTCACCGACGCGCGCACCGGTGTCGGGACGCATGAGCGACGCGTCACGACCTGCTTTCGCCTCGACCCAAACGCCAAGCCCTTCGTGCGCCAACTGCCTCCACGGAAACAGCTCGCCCGGATCTGCCTTGCGCCCCGGTGCAATGTCCGAATGCCCGATCACGTTGCGCGCCGGAATCTTATGCCGCGCAACAATGCTTTGGCTGAGCTTCATGACCGCGTCGATCTGCGCCGCCGGAAACGCGCGATAGCCGAACTCATGACCCGGATTGACGATCTCGATCCCGACCGAGCGCGAATTGATGTCGGTCTCACCGCGCCAGTGCGACACGCCAGCGTGCCAAGCCCGCAACGTCTCGGCCACATGCCGGTAGATCGTGCCGTCTTCATCCACCGTGTAATGCGAACTCACGCGCGACGCCGCATCGGTGAGCCGTGTCACAGCGGCCTGGCACGACTGCATGCCCGTATAGTGCATGATCAGAATGTCTGGCCCGCTCACGCCAACGCGCTCGTTGAAGTTCGGCGACGGCCGCTCGACGATGTTCATGACTAGGCACCCACCTTCAGCGTCGCGCTGGCTTTCGCGACAAGCTCGCCCGCCGCGTTGCGCAACTCGGCCGCCCCCAACGCGAACGACTTGCCGCCAAGACGCACCCAACCTTCGCCGATCAACGTGCCGTCATCGGCACGCCCGATGAACGAGGTCTTGAGTTCCAGCGTCACCTGCGGCGTGTTCGGTTCGCGATGCGTGAGCCTGACCGCATGCCCGCAAAGCGAGTCGAGCATCGCGGCCAAGAACCCGCCGAAGATGCGTCCGCTGCGGTTGACGAATGTCTCGCCGGCAACGAACGAAGCCTTCACGTACCCGCGCTCCGCATCGGTCGCCAAAGTCTTCTTGCCGAGCGTCGTCACCGCAGGCGAATTGATTTCATCCGCCATCAAACGATCCCGCGCTCTTTCTTGATCGCTTCATAGGCGCCGTTGATCGCCGCAAGTTTCTCCGTCGCCTGCCGCACGAACTCCTCCGGCACGCCGCGCGCGATCAAGCTGTCCGGATGGTTC
>JANLXP010000562.1:0-2488 GCA_031365165.1 Alphaproteobacteria bacterium | reverse complement strand
GGGCGTGTCGTCGACGTTGACCTGCAGCCAGGTCTTCACGTCCGGCAACCGGTCGCGGATGGAGGCGACGATGGGTGCGAACTCGCTGCCGTAGACGACGATGCGGGCGTCGGAATTGTCGAAGATGTAGAGCAGTTCTTCCGCTTTGTAGCGGTAGTTCACGTTCACGTGGACGAAGCGGCCTTTGAAGGCGGCAATCGTCGCTTCCATGTATTCGGGGCGGTTGCGGATCAGGATCGCGAGTTTGTCATCGGGTTCGTGGCCGGCTGCGATCAGGCCGCGGGCGAGTGCGTTTGTGCGGCCATGGAATTCGAGCCAGGTTGTGGTCTTGTCGCCGCGGATCAGTGCCGGCGCCCCGGCAGGCACCACCTTGGCCACGGCATCGATGATATCGCCGTAGTTCCAGACACCCATGACATTTCTCCCAATATCTTTTGCGGCGAGCGTAACCGAAATTGTCGGCGCCACAAGCGGCTGTTAGGTTCGGCAGCATGAGCAACGCACCCGAACTCGGCATCATCGAAGGCTATTTCGGCGCGCCTTGGAGTTGGGCGGACCGGACGAGCGTGATGCAGGCGTTGGCTGGGAACGGCTATCGCTTCTTCATCTATGCACCAAAGGCGGATGCGTTCCTGCGTCGGCGGTGGCGCGAGCCGCATCCGCAGGCGACTCATGAGGCGCTGGCCACGTTCGCTGCGGCTTGCCGCGCGGCAGGCGTGCGCTTTGGCGTGGGTTTGAGTCCGTTCGAGATCTATCGCCACTTCGACGACGCGGCGCGGGCGGCGCTGGCCGCGCGCATCGCCGAGCTGGATACGCTCGGCCTCGACGATCTGGCGATCCTGTTCGACGATATGCGCGGCGACATTGCGGACCTTGCGACGCGGCAAGCGCATATCGTTTCGTTCGTTGCGGGCTGCACGAAGGCGTCGCGGCTGATCATGTGTCCGTCCTATTACACGGACGACGCCGTGCTTGATCGCGTGTTTGGGACGCGGCCCGCGAACTATCTGGAAGACTTGGGCCGGTTGCTCGATCCGAGCGTCGAGGTTTTCTGGACCGGCGAAGAGGTTTGCGCGCGCGCGTTTTCGCCGGGGCATTTGCAGGATGTTGAGGGCAAGCTGCGGCGGAAGCCCTTCTTGTGGGACAACTATCCCGTCAACGACGGGCCGCGTATGTCGCAGTTTCTGCATGTGCGTGCGTTCACGGGGCGGCCGGCCACGATCGCACCGCATGTCGCGGCGCATGCGATCAATCCGGCGCTTCAGCCGCATTTGAGTTTGATACCCGCGCTCACGCTCGTCGACAGTTATGCGCAAGGCGATCGCTACAGTTACATGGCGTCGTTTCGTGCGGCTGCGCGCGCCGTGATGGGCGGTGAGTGTGCGAAGGTGTTGGAGAACGACCTTCTCTCGCTTCAAAATGCAGGTCTCGGCAATCTCGGTGAGCGCACGCAGCGTTTGCGGGCGAAGTGGTCTGTACACCAACATCCTGCGGCGCAGGAGATCGTCGCTTGGCTCGACGGCAAATACGCGATCACCAGCGAAGAGATGTTGACGAGCTAGCGGCGCTTCGTATCGAACCGCGCCAAGGTCATCGCGAACAGCATTAGTAAGATCACCGCGACGATGTGGGTGGCGAAGTCCACCGGGTTCGTGCCGTGGGCGTGGACGAATTGCAGCAGAGCAGCGGCGAGAAGTGCGCTGCCGAGGGTCGCGAGCGCGGTCACGCGCACGGCGTCGATCGAGAGATGGCGGCGGAGGAAGAAGTACGCTGCAGCCGCAGCCGGTAGACCCGCGCTCAAGATGAAGAGGAAGCAGTCGCGGCTGGCGAACATGGACGTCGGTGCATAGCCGAGGTCAGCCACTTGCTGGTAGCACTCGAAGGCGCCTCCGGCGAGCCACAGTGCGAGGCCGGGCAGGGGCAGATACGCCCACGCTTGCGCGCGGCCGGGGATCGACAGCATGACCGCCGCGAGGATTGCGCCGACGCCAGCAAGCAGGGCGCCGCCGAGGTCCAGTGCGAACGGCATGCTTGCGAGATGCGCGAGCGTGTTGGTCACTTGCCCGCCGAATGCGGCGAGGGCGGTCATGGCCGCGAGGAGACCGGCCAGCAAAATCCCTGCGCGTAGAAACGGTGAGGCGAGAGGCTTCACGGGTTTCGCGTTTGTGGCCAGGTCTTCGATCAGTTTGTCGGTGTTACGCATCGCCGCCACCTTTCAGCGCCGCGCGCAGCGACAGCATCGCGCGGTGCAGCAACGATTTCAAAGCAGGCACGGATTGACCGCTCTGTGCCGAGGCTTCGGCGAGGGAGAGTTCTTCGATTTTCAGCATACGTACGGCGGCGCGCTGTCCGGCCGGCAAAGCGGCGAGCGCGGCAGCGATTTCGGTGCGTGTTTCGTGCTGTGCATCGGCGCCCGTGGTCGGGTCGGCAACGTCGGGCACCGCGTCCGATGTTTCGGTTTCGACCGCCGCGCGTCGCGTGCGTGCGC
>JANLXP010000554.1:0-4673 GCA_031365165.1 Alphaproteobacteria bacterium | reverse complement strand
GGCTTTTCAACGGGCTGCCGTGGGCGCGCGCATTCCGGCGGCACCTGAGCGAGAATTCCGTGAAGCGCGGCGCAGGCGTCGAGGTGATCGACGAGGCGCTTGAGTTCATGCGCGAGGATCGGGCGCAGGTCGCCGCTTAGAGTTTTTGGTCGTAAGCGCCGACGTGCGCGTTCTTCGACAACCGCGCGTCGATCTCGGCGAACATCCCGTGCATGCGTTCCTCGGAGACGGGGCTTTCGACCACGACGACGAGGCTTGGCTTGTTCGACGACGCGCGCACGAGGCCCCAGGTTCCGTCTTCAAGCGTGATGCGAATGCCGTTGACGGTCACTAGATCGCGGATACTTAGCCCCATGATTTTGTCGCCACGTGATTTTGCGCTCGTGTAGGCGGCGGTAACTTCCTCGACGACGCCGTATTTTTTGTCGTCGGGGCAGTGCGGCGCCATCGTCGGCGAGCTGAATGTCTTGGGCAGACCGTCGTAAAGCGCCGACATCGACTTGCCGCCGGCGTGTTCCAACATGCGCAGGATTGTGATTCCCGAGACGATGCCGTCGTCGTAGCCGCGGCCGATGGGCGGGTTGAAGAAATAGTGGCCGCTCTTCTCGAAACCGGCTTGAGCCTTGAGCTCGTAAGCACGGCGTTTGATGTAGGAGTGGCCCGTCTTCCAGTAGTCGGTTTTCGCGCCGTTCGCGATCAGCACAGGATCGGTCATGAACAGGCCGGTCGATTTCACGTCTACCACGAACTGCGCGTCTTTTTGACGGGACGAGATATCGCGGGCGACGAGTACGCCCATTTTGTCTGCGAAAATTTCGCGGCCCTGGTCGTCGACCACACCGCAGCGATCGCCGTCGCCATCGAACCCGAGGCCGAGATCGGCTTTGTGCTGCTTCACCGCATCGCTGAGTGCGTGCAGCATTTTGAGGTCTTCCGGGTTCGGGTTGTAACGCGGAAAGGTGTGATCGAGTTCTACGTCGAGCGGGATCACTTCGGCGCCGATGCGGCGCAGCGCCTCGGGCGCGAACGCGCCGGCCGTTCCATTGCCGCAAGCTGCAACGACCTTGATGGGCCGCGCGAGTTTCGGGCCTGACGTCAATTCGTCGAGATAGCGCTCGCGCATGCCTTCGATCGCGCGGTAGGTGCCGCCTGGACGTTCCTTCCCATTCGCTTCGAGCACGATGGCCTTCAGAGCATTCATTTCATCGGGACCGAACGTCAGCGGACGTGCAGCACCCATCTTGACGCCGGTCCAACCGTTTTCGTTGTGGCTCGCGGTCACCATCGCCACGCACTGTGCGTCGAGCGCGAACTGCGCGAAGTAGGCTGTCGGCGACAGCGCCAACCCGATGTCGAGGACTTCGGCGCCGCCGGCAATCAGGCCGATCGTGAGGGCGTGCTTCACGCTGAGCGAATAGGAGCGATAGTCCTGGCCAACGACAATGCGCGGCTTCACGCCCATGTCGTGGATCAGCGTCGCGAGGCCAAGGCCAAGCGCTTGGACGCCGATGAGGTTGATTTCTTTCGGGTAGAGCCATCGCGCGTCATATTCGCGAAAACCGTTCGGCGAGACGAGCGGCAGTGTTTCGAACTCGGCCGTGTTGGGCTTGATGTCGGCGCGTGGTTTTGTGAGCATTGCCTGGCTTTAGGGGTGAAGGCCCCGAAATTCAACCCTTCAGAGCTTTAACGAACTGCTCGATTGCCGGTTCCAAGGCGCCGTCATTTACGATGACCGTATCGGCGGCGATCGCCGGTGCACGGTCGAGGCGTTCGCCGATGTCTTTACCGGATTCGCGCCCGCGCGCATTGAGCCGTGCGGCGAGGATTGCGGGCGATGCCGTAATCAGGATGGCGCGTGCTGGCTGAAATCGCGCTTTGGCTTCCGCCACGACAGTGCGCGAGACGTTGACGACGACGTTTGCGCCGCGCGCGAGGTCGGTTTCGATTGCGGCGGGGATCCCATAGGCGATGCCGTGCGCGCGCCAGCTCAAGGCGAAGCCACCGGCGTGCTCCTTTGCGTCGAACCCGGCAACGCTTTCAGGCACGTGGTCTTCTCCACCGGCGTGGGCGGGGCGTGTGATCGTGCGGCGAGGGAAGACGTAGTCTCGGCCCAAGCGTTCGCGGCTGGCCGCAATCAGCGTGTCTTTGCCGGCGCCCGATGGGCCTGCGACCAGAAACAATGTGCCGCGCACCGCCTTAGTCCTTCAGGATCATTTGATCGGCTTCGCTCGAGTATTTCGTGAGTTGGTCGAGAAAGCTCATGCCGAGCAAGGAATCGCCGAGGTTGCGTTGAACCGAGGCGCGGACGTTGCGGCGCACGATCGAACCCACGCGTACTTCTTTGAGTTCCACTGTCGCCGCGACTGCCATGCCATTCGCTGTCGATACGAACGAGTTGAATGTCAGTGCATCGACATCGATGCCGGCGCGGGCTGCGTCTTCGGCGCTGAGCGCGATCGTGGTTGCGCCCGTGTCTACGAGCATGCGCACTGTGGTGCCATTGACGCCAACGTCGGCGTGAAAGTGGCCGTCTTCGGCACGGCGTAGAACGACTTCGCCGCCTGTGCGCTCTATCGGTGTTGCGGGATTCAATTCTCCCGCGATGCGATGCCAAGCGTCACGAAAATCGCTTCGGTACGAGTAACCCAGGATCAGCGCGAAGAGGAGGCCGAGCCAGATCAACGCGTAGCGTGCTGCATCGGTCAACGAGCCGCGCCAATGCATGACGAGCGACGTCACGAGTACCGTGACGATCAACAGATTACCGATGACGGCTGGTGTCGTTTCAGCGTTCCACGCAAGCCAACCGCCTGCTGCCCAAAGGACCACAGCTGTGATGGCGATTAGGATGACGACAAGGGCTGCGACGCGGCTCATGGGCGCCACGCTATCGCATTCAGTCTTTCAGCACGAGTTCGTCTGATTCCATGGAAACTTTGGAGAGCGTCTTGAAGAAGCTCATGCCCAAGAGGGCGCCCGTGAGGCCACGCGTGACGACAGCCTTTACGTCGCGGCGCACGATTGAACCGACACGGATCTCGTCGAGTTCGACGTATGCGGCCTGAGCCGGACCGTTCGCGGTGGATACGGATTCGGTGTAGTCGAGCGTGTCGGGGTCGATGCCGATGCTTTCGGCTACGTCTTCGCCGAGCGCGACCACGCTAGCACCGGTGTCGGCCACCATTTGAACGCGCGTGCCGTTGAGTTCGGCGTCGACCAAGAAGCGGCCCGTGTCATCGCGCGGAAGCACGACTTCGACTCTCTTCACGACAGCGGCTTTGGCCGACCTGTGATCGGTGAGTTCTGGTGGTACTTGGGTGAAAAACCGTCCGACGACGAGGACGGCGACAACACCAACAATGGCGGCGTACTGGCGGTTCATACGCGAAGGGTACGGCCACGAAATTAATGCATCATCAATTATACTCCTTGTGGCGTGAATATTGACAAATAACGTTGTGATACGTAAATAAAACAAATGAGCAGCGGCAGTCTTACATTTGCTTGGAACACGCTTCGCCGCGAAGTCGCGCTGCCGGCGTTTGAGCCCGGCTGGGTTTGGCTTGTCGGCGCGGGACCGGGCGATGCGGGCCTGCTGACGCTCCATGCGCTGAACGCGCTTCAGCAGGCGGATGTCGTCGTCTACGACGCGCTCGTCGATGAAGGAATTTTGGGCCTCGTGCGTCCGGGTGCAGAGGTCATTTATTCGGGCAAGCGCGGTGGCAAACACAGTCCGAAGCAGCGCGACATCTCCCTGCGGCTGATCGAGTTTGCGCGCGCAGGTGAGCGCGTGCTGCGGCTCAAAGGCGGCGATCCGTTCTTGTTCGGCCGCGGCGGCGAGGAAGCGCTTGCGCTTGTCGCTGGGAAGATTCCGTTCCGGATTGTGCCTGGCGTGACGTCGGGCATTGGTGGTCTCGCCTACGCCGGCATCCCGGCGACGCATCGGGACGTGAACCACGCGGTGACGTTCGTGACCGGCCACATGGCGGGCGGCGACGTGCCGGACACGATCAACTGGCGCGCGCTCGGCGAAGGTTCACCGGTCATCGTGATCTACATGGGGCTGAAGCATTTGCCGCGTATCGCGCGTGAGCTGCTGGCAGCGGGGCGTTCCGGCGGGGAGCCGGTTGCGATCATCAGCCATGCGACGACGCCGCGTCAGCGTGTGCTGGAGACGACGCTCAGCACTGCAGTCGCGGACGTCGAAGCGAGCGGCATCGAAGCGCCTGCTTTGATTGTCGTCGGTGAGGCGGTGCGGCTGCGTGCGGGACTCGATTGGTTGTCGGCGCTCGACGGACGCGTGCTCGATCCCGATCCGTTGGGCACGAAGAACTTGCGCGACGTGGGGTAGGCTACTCCGCCTTGAACTGAAATTCGCCCTCGTAGCCCCAATACCAGTAGTGCACGAGGTAATCGTCGCCGGCGCGGTAGCGCTGTGCTTCCAGGACGATCGCGTAGATTTCTTCGGAGGCTTCGCCTGTAGGCAAATAGGCGGTCACGGGCGATTGCGGACAGGTGTCCTTCGGCACGACTCTTTGGATTAGGTCACCGGCACGATCGAAGATTTGCCAGCGGAACACTTTGCAGGCGGTGTGTGCGGTCAACGTCACTTGGTTACGCGTGTTGTTGCGCAAGTTGACTTTGACTTGGATGACCGCGGGTTCGCCGCTTTT
>JANLXP010000548.1:0-6433 GCA_031365165.1 Alphaproteobacteria bacterium | reverse complement strand
TGAACGGGCGCAGCGTTCCCCAGGTGACCTCGGCATGTGCGGGTAACACGTCGTTCAGCAGATGGTAGCCCAGGCGGTCGCCGAAATTGCCGACGTTGTTGTACGAGATCACGTGCACGCGCCTGCGCGCGGCCAGTGCAGCCGGTGCCTGACGGTCGAAGCGGATCATGTGTTGCAGCGGATCGATCTGACGCGTGAGCGAGGCTTGGTAGCCGTTCGCACGCGCGATTTCGATGAACTGCGGCAGCGTGAAATCGTTTACCCAGCCCAACGTCCGGCGGCGTTCGACATCGGGTGTCAGCGCCGCGTCGCAGTAGCTGCAGAGGATCGGTTTGCCGGTGGCGGCGAATGCGGCGAAGAGTCTGCCGGGATCGTAGATGTATTCCCAAACGCCTAGCATCGTTACGAGGTCGGCTTTGGAGACGGCGTCGAGCGGGGCGCCGGCTGCATTTAAGTCGGCCACGATCGTACGGGCGTCGCGGGCGACGATATCGCAAGGCTGGTAGGTTGCGCCGAATGGCAAGTGACGCTCGAGCGCCATCGCGCCGCAACCGATGTCGAGCACGCGCGTGCCCGCGGGCACGAACGCGGCCGCGGTGGCCGCGCGGGCTTCCCACGCGGGTTCCAACTGTTTCGGATCCGACCAGCGGGCGATATCGGTTTGGCCCGCTTCGATCGTTTGTTTGCGGCGAAGTGCTTCGTCCATGGGGAGGCTTTTAGCGGCTGGCGCGGGCTCTCGCAAAAGATAAGGGCGTGAGGCCTTAACGGCCCCACGCCCCTCTTAACTTTGGCCGCTAGATTTTAGCGGGTCTTTTGCTGCGGCAACCGGAGCTGCGGACCTTGTACCTTGCTGTCGTCGGCGATGATGCCGAAGAACTCAGCGACGGACTCGTTCTCCATCACCTTGCCCAGGATCGCGACAGTGCGAACAACTTCGGCCGAGGTACCGAACGCGTCGGCAATTTCCTCAAACGGGTTCTTCGACTTCGGCATGCGCTTCAGGTTGATTTCCGCATCGGCGGGGATACCTGCCAACGCCTTTGTCGCCTCAAGCGCTGCGCGGAAGCCGCCGAACTCATCGACCAAGCCGCGGGGTTTCGCGTCGGCGCCGGTCCATACCCGGCCCTTTGCGATTTCACGCACTTTGGCCACGTCCATTTTGCGGCCTTGCGCGACTTTGGCGGTGAAGTCTTCGTAGATCTGGTCGACGCCCTTGTTGAACGTCGCCCACTGTTCCGGCGTGAACGGCTGCGTCGCCGAATCCATCAGCGCGTTCGTTCCGACGCCGAGCGATTTCAGATCGACGCCGAGCAGCGCCCATGTGCCGCCGGTTACGATCTTGCCGGAGAGCACGCCGATCGAACCGGTGATCGTCGTTTCATGCGCGTAGATCTTGTCGGCCGATAGCGACACGTAGTAACCGCCCGAGGCCGCCACGTCGCCCATGCTGAC
Organism: Alphaproteobacteria bacterium; assembly: GCA_031365165.1. Classification (GTDB taxonomy): domain Bacteria; phylum Pseudomonadota; class Alphaproteobacteria; order Micropepsales; family Micropepsaceae; genus SZUA-430. The sequence continues at coordinate 4,981 of JANLXP010000548.1, read as the reverse complement.
CACGACCTTCTTGCCGGCTTTCTGGGCCTTGCGGATCGCTTGCAGGATTTGGTCCGAAGCGATTGCAGAGCCGCCCGGCGAGTTGACGCGGAACAAGATCGCTTTGACGGTGTCGTCTTCCGTTGCGTCGCGGAAGGCCTTCGACACGGTGTCGCCGCCCATCGAGCTGTCGCCGCTAAAGCCGCCTTCCGACGCGCCGTCGTTGATCTGGCCTTCGCCCTGGATAAAGGCAATCGTCGGACGGCCGTAGCCTTCCCACGGGCTGCCCGCGAGCTTGAAGTAGTCGCTCAACGTCTTCAGTTCGGCCTTGCCGCCGGCCTTTGCCAGCGCCGCGTCCTCGGCTTCGTCGTCGTAGCCCTGCTTGTCGATCAGCTTTTTGTCGATCGCTTCTTGCGTGAGGTAGGGCGCGCCGTTGATCGCCGCGACGATTTCTTCGCGCGTCTTCTTGCGGTCGCCCGCGATCGCGGCCGTCGACGATTCGAAGACGGATTCGATCAGACGATAGCTCGCCTCACGGTGAGCCGGCGTGAAGTCCTTCTCGGTGAACATGTTCGCCGCGTTCTTGTACTCATAACGCTGCGTGAATTCGGCCTTCGCCGAAATCTTGTCGAGCAGGCTGCGCAAGAACGCCGACGTCGTCGAGACGCCGGTCGTGTTCATCGAGCTCACCGGCTGCAGCCAGATCTCGTCAGCCGCGGAGGCGAGCAGATAGTCGCCCATGCCGCCGGAATAGAACGCCTGCGCGTGGGCGATAACGAATTTGCCTTTGGCGCGGAACGCTTTTAGCGCGTCGCGGATTTCCTGCGCCTGAGCGCTGGAGATGCCGCCACCGCCGACGCGGAGGAACAAGCCCTTCACGCGGTCGTCGGTTTCAGCTTTTGCAAGGGCTGCGACCGCGTCGATCACGGAGGCAACGCGACCTTGTTCCATGAATGGGTTGTTCGGCCGTGCGTCGGGCAGTCCGTTGCGCATGTCGAGCGTCAGCACCATCTCGCCCGGCAGCTTCGGTTGCGTGAAGATGCCAACCACGCTGAACACGGCGACGAGCAGGACCAAGAATATGATGATCGAGGCGATGCGGTTAAAAATGCCGCCAAGACGCGCCAAGAACCAAGACCACATGAGATAAGCCCCCTTAGGAACAAAGGTTGGGAAGAACAACATAGATGGTGCCAGAGGCGGGCACCTTACAAGGCTGCCGCTTAAGGCCGCATCAAGTTTTCTTGCGCAGTTCTGCGCAAAAACACCGCAATTCCCCTCACAATTGTGCGACCGGGGCAGCGTTACACGGAGGGAGACTTAGAGCTCGGTTGCCCCAAACGTGTCGCATTGGTTGAGGTCGCCGGTCTGCAGCCCCTGGCGAAACCACTTCGAGCGTTGCGCTGCCGAACCGTGCGTGAAGCTTTCGGGGACAACATAACCCTGTGCGGCTTTCTGCAGGCGATCGTCGCCCACGGCTGCGGCCGCGCCCATCGCTTCGTCGATGTCGCCTTGTTCGAGCACGTGCTTTTGCTTTTCGGTGTGGTTGGCCCACACGCCCGCGAGGCAGTCGGCTTGAAGTTCGAGCTTCACGGAAAGCGCATTGCTTTCTTCTTCGCTCGCTTGTTGGCGTTGAGCTGCGACCTTCGCCGACGTGCCCAGCAGCGTTTGAACATGGTGGCCTACTTCGTGCGCAACGACGTAGGCGAACGCGAAGTCGCCGCCGGCGCCGAGCTTGCCTGCCATCTCGTCGTAGAACGAGAGGTCGAGGTAGACCTTTTGGTCGCGCGGGCAATAGAACGGCCCCGCTGTACTTTGCGCGACGCCGCAATCGGATTGCACGATGCCGGAGAACAACACGAGCGTCGGTTTTTCGTACGTCTTGCCCGCGCTTTTAAAGATCTCCGTCCAGACGTCTTCGGTGTCGGCGAGGACGACCTTGATGAAGGCGCTGCGCTTGGCTTCTTCAGCGCTCTCTTGATAGGGCTGGCCGGGCGCGGTTTCGGCACCCGGTTGTTGCTGTTCCAGTTGACCTAAAAGCTGCCGTGGGTCGACGCCGAAAATAAGCGACAAAACCACGATTACGATCAGCCCCAAGCCGCCAACGCCCGCGCGACCCATCGGCATCCGGCCACCCTGTCCGCGGCGGTCCTCGACGTTTTCGCTTTCCCGGCGCCCATCAGTCTTCATCGTACAACCCTTTGGTTTGTGCGGCAGTCTGTCAGTGAAGGTTACCTTGGCAGTTTTCGGCGGGTTTTCAAAGCGGTCCACGGGTGCACGTGCAGCAATATTAACTTCCGCTTGAGTGTGGCGTGAGGTTACGGCGACACTGACATCTGCTGGGACTGGGGAAGGAAACGAAATGCTCTTCAAGGCATTGTCGTTCGTTGCAACGGCCGTTGCCACGGTCGTGCTCGTGCTTGCTTTCGTGACGCTTCCACCGTCGCAGATCGAACCCGCGAACGCGTATTTCCAGCCCACGAACATCTACCATTCAGGCCTCGTCGGAACGCGCAAGCTGGCGCTCACATTCGACGACGGCCCTTCGCAGTTTACGAATCAATTGCTCGATACGCTTGCGCGCAACAACGCGCGGGCGACGTTCTTCGTCGTCGGCGCGCGCGTGCGCCAGCATCCAGCCGCGATGGAGCGGATGATGCGCGAAGGGCATGTGATCGCGAACCACTCGTTCACGCACGCCCGCTTGGGCAAGCGCTATGTCACCAACCCGGAACTTTTGATCACGCAGATCGGCAACACGAATGCTGCGATCTCGCCCTACTTGCGGCCGAACCAAGGGCTTTATTTCCGTGCGCCGTACGGTGTGTGGCGGCGCGTGCACGCGGAATTCTTGAACAAAGATCCCGCGCTGCAAAAATATGTCGGGCCGATCTATTGGGATATCGGCGGCGACATTTCCTACGACGACAACGGAAACCTGCGCGCGGCGGCGGATTGGGATTGCTGGTCGCACGACCTTTCGGCGGACGAATGCGGCCAAGGCTATTTGCGCGAGATCAAGCGCAAGAAGGGCGGCGTCGTTCTCATGCATGACATTCGCGAGCGTTCGCTTTGGATGCTGGGCACGCTCCTGCCGAAGTTGGTGGCCGAGGGCTTCCAATTCGTGACGCTCGACGAGGTGCCGGAGTTCGATCAGTACAAGGCGCCCGTCGCGCCCGATAACGTACCGATCGCCGAGAACGAAGGCCCGATGCCCTACGGCGTCACGGCGCGGTAGCTTCTCACCCATAAGGATCCACGCATGATCTTCTTGAAGCGCACAACTGTGTCTGCGCTCGCGGTCGCGGCTGCTCTGTTCGCGCAAACGCAAGCCGCGCAGGCTTGCGCCTGCTGCACGGACCCCGGGCAACGGTTCGAGACGAACGGCCCGATGGATGAGTACATACGCGGTGAGCTTGCGCTGATGCGCTTTGCGCCGACGGCGTTGCTCTACAGCAGCCCGGGGTTTCCGGACGACGTTTTGGGGATCGTCAAGCCCTCGACCGATCCCTACCGCGTTCGCGCCGCCATTCTGGGCACCGTTTCGTTCGATATCGTGGATCCAGCGGGCCATACCGGACGCATTCAGTTCGCGACGCCGCGTGCGATGTCACGGTTTGAAGTCGATCCGCGTGCGGACTTGGGGCCGGCGCCGCCGAACGGTCCTAACCTCTACAAAGAATGGCGCTTGAGCGGGCCTGCGAAACTGAGCGGCGTGGCGGCTGGCGCAGGCACCTTTGCGACCGCGACGCTGATCCTGCACGGCAGCGGGAATTCGTGCTCGTCGTCGATCGACTTCAAGCGCTGGACGCTCTCCGTCAAAGGCAAGGGCGTCGAATTCACGTTGCTCGGCGATATGGTGCCTTAGGCTTCTGCTAGCGCGTCGCCGGTGCTGCCACGGGTGCGCCGGGATAGCCGGTTGGTGCGGCCACTGGAGCGTTGCCACGTTGGGCGATGAGAGCTGCGATCAGCCCGCGCGTGTCGATGTCAGGCGGCTGGGATACGCCTTTGCCGGGGCCCGGTCCTTGTTTCAACTCGCTAAGGCCGAAGTCCATGCGGGCGTCGTAGGTGCGGTCGATCTGGTTGCGCAGCGGTTGCTCGGCTGCATACCACTCGGCCTTGTAGCCGTCGTCGCGGCAGGATGCGACTTCGGCGGGGTCTGTCGCGCCCCAGCGGCGTTCGATGCAGTGGTAGGGGTCGAACGAGAGCAAGAACATACGGCGGCGGACTTCCTCGTAGCCGAGTACAAACGGTGTGCCGTTCGAGCGCAGGTAGCTGATGGAGCACGAGGCCGCTTCTTGGTCGTAGGCGCCAAGCAGCTCGGACAGCAAATCGAAGCCTTGGTAGTGGATGCGTTTGTCGCCGGCGGCGTGCCACTCGACGAAGCGTTGCACTTGATCGCGCAGTTCCTTGAACGACGTTTTCAGCCGCGCATCGCGCGAGGGCGAGGAGAACTCTTCCCATTCGCCTTCGGTGCCGTAGATGTTTTGCGGCAGGCGCGAGGGCTGTGCTTTCACGTTGATGCCGCGGATGACGGCGAGGTCCACGGCTTCGGCCCGATATTTTATGTCCTCGCAATTCGCGCGCATCATGTTGCGCAGCTCTTGCACGGGCTCATAGGCGAGCGACCCGCCGCCCATCTTGGCGCGCAGATAGTCGTAATAGTCGACCGGCTGACCGTCGAGCAGGAACACGCCGCTGGCCCATTGCCGGTCGCTTCCCGGACGGGCGACGTTGCCGAAGAATTGCTCAGCCGAGTAGTCGGGCAAGTCGGCGTTCTTGGTGAAGACGACCGTGCCGCCGAGGTATATGCCGTCAGCGGTCTTCGTTGCGTTCACCAGACGCACCGGGCGCCAGTTCTTGAAGCCCGAGCCCATGCCCGGTGACGAGCGCACGAACTTGCGGCCATACGTGCCGCGCGTAACCGAGTTGTCGGGGTGCGCGTCCATGTAAAGGATTCGGCCATCGTCTTCGATGCGATAGACGACCGCGAGATGGCCGT
>JANLXP010000544.1:0-3205 GCA_031365165.1 Alphaproteobacteria bacterium | reverse complement strand
TCCATGGAGAGCGGGCCCGTGATGCGCGCGGCGATGAATTCGGGGAACGATTGGCCGCTTACTTTTTCGATGATGCGGCCCGCGATCACGGGGCCTGAGTTGCAGTAGGACATGCGCGTGCCGGGTTTCCAGCGGCTCTTGTATGGGCCATAGGCCTCGACTGCTTTCGACAGCGGTACGTCTTTGCCAGCCAAGAAATAATGGTGGAAGCCGATGTCATCGAAGCCGCTCGTGTGTTCGAGCAGGTGGACGAGGCGGATCGGGTTGGTCTTTTCCCAGGGGTTGTCGTATTTCAGTTCCGGCATCAGGTCCGACAGCTTGGCGTCGAGCGAGAGTTTGCCTTCCTCTACCAGCATCATGATGGCGATCGAGGTGAAGCTCTTGCTGATCGAGCCCGCGCGGAACACCGTTTCTGGCGTTACCAGCTTCTTCGTACTTAGGTCGGCGTAGCCGTAGCCCTTCGTAAGACGATCTGGTTGCCCTCGATGATTGTCACGCTGGCGCCGGGGATTTTTCCCTTCGCGAACGCATCGGCGAGGCGCTTATCGAGTTCTTCGATCGTGGTGGCGGGTGCCGGCTTTGGCTCCTCCGCGGCATGGCTTGGCGCAGACAACAAAGCGGTGGCCGCAAGAACGGCGGCTAGAATGCGTTTCAAAGGAACCCCCAAAGGCTTGGTTCCGCACTCTACCGTTGAAGCTTCGAATCTCAATCGGTGCTCGCGCCGTTGGGGAAGGCTCGGGCCGGCGTTCGCCTGGGGGGTGCGAAAGGTGTGGAGCGGCGGCGTGGCGCTGGGTTAGCATCCCGCGGAACCTCAGGACTTGTCATGCCGCTCGATATCGAAACACGCGATCAGTTGGTTACCTCCGTCCGCCGCTTTGTGAGCGAGCGGCTTGTGCCGCTGGAAGACAAAGTCGCGCGGGACGATCTGGTGCCCGACGACGTGGTGCGCGATCTGCGTGAGCTCGGACTCTTCGGCATGTCGATCCCGGCCGAGTATGGCGGGCTTGGGCTCACCATGGAGGAAGAGGTTCTCGTTTGCTTCGAGCTTGGGCAGACGAGCCCTGCGTTTCGCTCCGTCATCGGAACGAATGTCGGCATCGGTAGCCAAGGCGTCGTCATGTTTGGGCGCGACGACCAAAAGAAAGAGTGGTTGCCTAAGCTCGCGAGCGGCGAGGCGATTGCGAGCTTCTGTTTGACGGAGCCAGGTGCGGGATCGGACGCCGCGTCGTTGCGTACGACTGCGATCCGGCAGGGTGACCACTACGTCGTCAACGGGACGAAGCGTTACATCACGAATGCGAACAAGGCTTCCGTGTTCACGCTGATGGCGCGGACCGATCCCGGCAACAAAGGCGCCGGCGGGATCAGCGCTTTCTTTGTGCCGTCCAACCTCAAAGGCATCACGATCGGCAAGCCCGAGCGCAAGATGGGCCAGCAGGGCGCGCATATCTGCGATGTGGTGTTCGAGGATTGCCACGTGCCTGCGAGTTGCCTGCTTGGACAAGAGGGGCAGGGGTTTCGGATTTCGATGCAGGTGTTGGATCGGGGGCGGCTGCACATTTCGGCGGTGTGCGTCGGCGTGTCGGAACGGCTGATCCGCGACGCGGCCAAATATGCGCTGGAGCGCGAGCAGTTCGGGCAGAAGATTGCAGAGTTTCAGCTCATCCAGGCGATGCTGGCGGATTCGAAGACCGAGTCCTATGCGGCGCGTTGCATGGTGCTCGACGCTGCGCGCAAGCGCGATGCGGGCGAGAGCGTGACGATGGAAGCGGCTTGTTCGAAGTATTTCGCCAGCGAAATGGTCGGCCGCGTCGCCGATCGCGCGGTGCAGATCCACGGCGGTGCGGGCTATGTCAGCGACTACGGCGTCGAGCGGTTTTACCGCGACGTGCGCATCTTCCGCATTTATGAAGGCACGAGCCAGGTGCAGCAGTTGGTGATCGCGCGCAACCTCCTAAAGTCGATGGGCTAACCTATGACCAAGACAATCCGCATCGGTTGCGCCAGCGGCTTTTGGGGCGACAGTTTCTTCTCGGCGCCGCAGTTGGTGACGAAGGGAAACATCGACTACCTCGTCTTCGACTATTTGGCCGAGATCACGATGTCGATCATGGCGCGCGCGCGGGATAAGGATCCGAACGCGGGCTATGCGCATGATTTCGTCACGGTCACGATGGCCGGCATCGCGCGCGACGTGGCGGCGAAGAAGATCAAAGTCGTCACGAACGCGGGCGGTGTGAATCCGAAAGCTTGTGCGGCGGCGCTCGAGGCGTTGCTCGCGAAGCAGGGCGTTGCTCTGAAAGTTGCCTACGTCGAAGGCGACGATGTGCTGCCGCGGCTTGAGACGTGGAAGGCGCAGGGCGTGAAGGAGATGTTTACCGGCGCGCCGCTGCCGGAAAAGCCCATCAGCATGAACGCTTATCTCGGCGGTTTTCCGATTGCGGCGGCGCTCGCGAAGGGCGCCGATATTGTGATCACCGGGCGCTGCGTGGACTCAGCGGTGACGCTTGGTGCCTGTATCCACGAATTCGGCTGGGGACCGAAGGACGTCGACAAGCTCGCGGGCGGAAGCCTTGCCGGGCATATCGTGGAGTGCGGCGCGCAGGCGTGCGGCGGCATCTTCACCGATTGGGAGCAGGTGCCGGAATGGGAGAACATCGGCTACGCGATTGCCGAGGTGTCGACCGACGGTTCGTTCGTGGCGACAAAGCCTGAGGGCACGGGCGGCCTTGTCAGCGTCGGAACGGTCGGCGAACAGATGCTCTACGAGATCGGCGATCCGCAGGCTTACATGCTGCCGGATGTGGTCTGCGATTTTTCTCAGGTGAAGATCGAGCAGGTCGGGAAGGACCGCGTGCGCGTGTCGAACGCGAAGGGCTATGCGCCCACCGCGACGTACAAATGCTCGACGACGTATGAGGACGGCTATCGCGTCGGCAATCTGGTTGCGATCGGCGGTATCGATGCGGCTGCGAAGGCGCGGCGCACGGGCGAGGCCGTCCTGAAACGGATGGACAGCGTTCTGCGCCAACGCAATTGGGGTGCATTCACGGAGACCAGCATCGAGGTTCTGGGGGACGAGGATTCCTACGGGCCGCACAAACATCATGTCGGCGGACGCGAGGCGGTGTTGAAACTCGCGGCGAAGCATGCGCGTCGAGAGCCGCTCGAGATCATGATGCGCGAGCTCACCTCGTCCGGTACG
>JANLXP010000534.1:0-6619 GCA_031365165.1 Alphaproteobacteria bacterium | reverse complement strand
CAAGGCATTCCGATCACGACCGATATCCGTGAGCAGCTTCGCCTGGCCGAGCGCTTCCAGCCGACCGTTTTGCTTGTCTATCCGAACAATCTGGATGCGTTCGCCGACATTTGGGAGCGCGAAGGGTTCACGCTCGACAGCGTGCGGCACGTGAAGACGTTGGGCGAGACCGTTTCCGACAGGCTGCGCGCGCGGGTCCAGGCCGTGACGGGACTGCGGATCGAAGACAATTACTCGTCGCAAGAAGTTGGCCCGATCGCCATTCAGTGTCCGTCCAGCGGGCTTTATCACGTGATGGGCGAGACGCTGATCGTCGAGGTGTTGGATGCCAACGGCGAGGCTTGTGCCGAGGGTGAGGCGGGGCGCGCCGTCGTCACGGATCTGCACAATTTCGCCTCGCCGATGATCCGCTATGACATCGGCGACTTTGCGGTACCCGGTGCGCCCTGCCCTTGCGGACGCGGGTTGCCGACACTCCAACGGATTCTCGGGCGCGAACGGAACCTTATCGTCAAGGCGGATGGCTCGCGCCACTGGCCGCTGGTCGGGTTTCATCGCTTCGACGAAGCGGCACCGGTGCGGCAGTATCAGTTCGTTCAGCACACACTGCGCGAGATCGAGTTCAAGGTCGTGACCGATGAACCGCTGACGCCTGGTCAGCGCGAGAAACTGGCTGAGATCGCCAACGGCGCGCTTGGCGGCGGGCTTGAGGTTCGCGTCACCGAAACGCGCACGCGTCTTCCCGTGGGCACGAACGGTAAGTTCGAGGAGTTCGTTTCGATGGTGCGATCCTAGATCGACCATCAGCGTTCGATCGCCGGGATGATGGCTCCACCCACGATCTGGTCGCGCCAGCGGGTCCAGATACCACCCTGACCGTAGTTGCCGCCGGTCATCACGACGGCGAGGTCGAGTTCCGGGACGACGATCAGTAGTTGGCCACCGTTGCCGCCAGCTTCGTATTCTTTGTAGGTGCGATCGCCAACCTTGATGTCGTACGTGTGCCAAGCGAGCGCGTCCGCGCTGCCGGGCACGTAGGCGTTGCCGAACTGCTCCGCCGTGAGGCCGGTCGTTGCTTCGTTGACCGGCACGCGCGGCCTTGTCGAGGTTTCGACCCAATCGCTCGTGACGACGCGCTTGTCCTGCCACACGCCGCCATCGAGATAGAGCTGACCGACCTTCAACAGATCGCGCGGGCGAAGCCGGGCGCCGCCGCCGAGATAGCCATCTTCGTTCGGTGCGAGGTTCCAGGCGTAGGGACCGAACTGCAGCGGGCGTGCGATTGTGCGGTCGAACAGTTCGGGGAGCCACGTCTTGGTCACGGTCGTGAGCGCGCCGCCCACGAGGTTTGTACCTGCCGAGCAATATGCGTAACGACTGCCCGGTTCGTGCAGTTGGGCCAGGTCGAGCGTGTATTTCCAATAATCGGGCTGGGCTTGTTGCGTTTGCAGGCGCTCTTCGTTGCCGGGCGAGTTTTCGTCGTTGTCGTCGCAGGCGAGGCCCGACGTGTGCGTCATCAAATGCGCAAGCGTGATGAAATCTTTCAACGGTGAAGGGTTGGCGAACGGGCCGCGGTCCTTCATCAGCGCGGTGACAGATGTCTCGGCGGTTACATCCGTGCCATCATGAATGACCGCGCCAAGCATGACCGATGCGAACGTCTTCCCGGCGGAGCGCAGGTCGTGCAGCGTGTCGCGGCTGTGACCGAAGAAATATTCCTCGAGCACGAGCTTCCCGTGCCGGGCGATCAGCAGCGAATGGATCAGCGAGGGTTGCCGATCCGTGGGATTGGATTCGGCAATCGACTTAACGAGCGCCGTTAGTGCTGCTTCATCGATACCGGCCTTGCCGGCTGCGACTGTCTTCCAGCCGTCGTTCAATGCGGGCGGCGGCGTGTAGCCGTAGGTGGTTCCGGGTGGCTTTGGGAAGAAGGCAGCTGCTTCTTCCGGCGATTTGCGGGCGAGTTCGAGTTCGCGCCGGAATTGGGGCCACATCAGCTTTAGGCGATCCGGGCTTTGTGTGAGCTTCGCGACGTGGACAATGCCGTCCTTGCCGTCGTCATTCTCCAGGAACCGAACGGTCGCGCCGTCGCGCCGCACATGGAAGCGCGAGGCGCCGCCGCGTGTGTTGACCTCGGGATTGCGGAAGGCGCCGATAAGCGCCCCATCTTCGCGGCGGAAAATCTTGAGGTAGAGCGTAAAGCCGAGACCGAGTCGGGGAACTTCGCCGCGCCATTCGCCTGTTGCGGTTCGGCGCAGCATGAGGGGCGAGGCGAGCGGTTGTTCGGAGACGCCTTCTTGGATCCAAAAGCCCTCAATGCGGCGGCTGCCTATGAGGCGACCACGGAAGGCGCCTTGGCCATCGGCGAAACGAAAGCGTATGTCGCTCTTGCTCGCTTCGAAGCGCGCTTCGCGGGCGCCGAGCGTGGCGATCCAGCCGCCTTCGCCGCTTCGCACGATGAGTTCGCCGGACGGGCGTTCGAACGGCGTGAAGCTGACCCAAAGGCCTTGCAGTTCATCGGCCCGATCGCTCGCGCTCGCCGCACCGATCAGCAGTGCCGCCAATAACGCGACGGCTAGTACTTTACGCGACAGCATCTTTCTTCGTTCCCCCACGTTTGGCGCGCGCTCTCAACCAGGCCAGAACCGGCTCGCGCCCCTCGCGCATGTTTTGCTCGAGCGCCGCGCAGGCTTGCCCGAGATCACCCTTGCGCAGGGCCGCCAGGATGAGCGTGTGCGTCTTGGCAGCGTGCGCGATGTGTTTTTGTTCTCGCATCAGCGCCAGTTCGTAACGGCGCGTGCGGCGGATCACGCCTTCGATCATCTCGACAAGCACGCGGTTCGGGCAATGCGCGAGCAGTTCGATGTGCCATTCGTCGTCGCATTCAACCGCGCGGTCGGGTTTCTGAAGGGCGCCGAGTTTCCTGTTGAGCGCTTCCAAACGCTCCAACTGCGCTGGCGAAGGCAAGCCTGCCAACCGCAACGCGGCGGGATCGAGGATCGGGCGCAGACCGTAGATCTGTACGAACTCGTCCTCCGAGAGCGGGGCCACGAAATAACCGTGGCGCGGCTTCGGGTTGAGCGAGCCATCGGCGCTCAATCGGTTTAGGGCCTCACGCAAAGGCGTGCGGCTGACGCCCAAGAGCGCGGAAATCTGCACTTCATTGATGCGCTCGCCGTCGGCCAAGCGCCCGTCCACGATCATGTTCCGGATCGCGTCGGCCACCGTTTCAGCGAGGTTCGGTCGATCGATTATTGTATACTGCATACAGTTTTGTAACCGGCGCCACGGTTCGGGTCAAGTCAGTGGTGCAGCCCCGGCTACCCGCGCCTCTGCCGCCTGCAGCATCGCCTGAAAGCGCGGGTGGGTTCGCACGGCGTCGAGATCGGTGTCGGTTTGGGCGAGCGCCAGCCGGTCTCTGCCGAAGTTCGCGAGCACGGGTTCGAGGAGGTCGAGCGCGGTGTCGATGTCGTTTAGGTCCAGGATGAACGCGCAGGCGATGTTGTAGCGCATGTTCAGATTGTCCGGATCGACGATCAGCGCGCGCGACGTCCATTCCTTCGCGCGGGCCGTTTCCCCCAGCGCCGCAAGGGCGCCGATCCCCATGCCGAGCGCGGAGCCGTTGTTTGGGTCTGCCGCCAGAATTCTCTCCGTGCGCGTCAGCACGCGTTCGGCGGCGCGCCGCACGCCCACCTTGTCGTTTAGCGCCGCGTAGCACGTCATCAGCATACCGGCGGAGGAGAAGTCTTCCTCGACCGCGGCCGCCGATTTTTCGTAGTAGCCGATCGCGTCCTTGTAGCGATGCTCGAGTAGGGCCACGCGGCCGGCTTCCTTGTTGACTTCATATGAGCTTGGATCGAGGCCAAGCGCCAGGTCGATCGCGTCCCGCGCCTTGTCGTATTGCTGCGCGGCGGCGAGCGCCCCGATGTGGGCGCCATGCGCGTCGACGATCGAGGGATCAAGTTCCAGCGCGCGTTCTGCAGCGGCGAGCCCGCTATCGCCCTTCTCACCTGCATAGCTCAACGCGCGCTGCGCCAAAGCAAGCATGGCCCAGGCGTGGGCGTAGGCGGGGTCGAGTTCGATCGCGCGACGGCACAGGCGCACGACCGTTTCCGCCCTGCGCACGTCCGTCATGTTCGACGTCATGTAGGCATTGCGTGCCATCAGATAGGTGTTGAACGCTTCGGTGTTGTTCGTGCCGCGCCGTTCGATGGCGGTCTTTTCCTGCGGCAGGAGCTTCAGCCTAAGTGCCGCGACAATTGCCTGCGAGATTTCGTCCTGTAGCGCAAAAATGTCGTCGAGGTCGCGGTCCCAGCGCTCGGCCCAGATATGCGCGTCGGTTTTGCCGTCGATCAACTGGGCCGCGATGCGCACGCGCTTGCCGGACTTGCGGACGCTGCCTTCGAGCACGTGGGTCACGTTCAATTGGCGCGTGACGGCTGCGATATCGTGGGCCCTGCCCTTGAACGTAAACGCAGTATTGCGGGAAACTACCGAAAGGGCCGAGACCCTGGCGAGGTCGGTGATGATGTCTTCGCTGATGCCATCGGAGAAATACTCCTGCTCCACGTCGCCGCTCATGTTCGCGAACGGCAGCACGCAGATGGAAACACGGTGCGCGGTTGCCGCGGCCGCAACCTTGGCGATCGCATCTTGCGACTTGCTCCAAGCGAAGACGTGCACGGGGCGCGTGATATTCTTGACCGTGTGGAGGCCTAGGTCCTGAAACGGGATGCCGATCTTGCCCGCGATCTGGTCCGAGACGTTTCGCGAGAGCGCGATGCCGCCAACGGGCGCCAAGGCTTGCAAGCGGGCGGCGAGATTCACGCCGTCGCCGTACATGTCGTCGCCATCGACGAAGACGTCACCCAAGTTGATGCCGATGCGATAGCTGAGGCGTTTACTCTGCTGGGTGGAAGCTTCCGCCGTATCCATCGCCTCTTGGATTTCGAGCGCGCAAGTGACGGCCGAGACGGCGCTCGGAAACTCAATCAAGACGCCGTCGCCCATGAGTTTAAAGATGCGGCCGGCATGCGCCATGACGCGCGGGTCGAACAGGTTTGCGCGATTTTCTTTGAGCCGGGTTAGCGTTCCCGCCTCGTCACGCTCCATCAAGCCGCTGTAGCCGACGACGTCAGCTGAGAGAATGACAGTAAGTTTGCGTTCCATCAGCGGCCCGTAGCTTGGGCCTTGAGTCTACGCCGAGCAGGCAACAAAGCGAAACGGACCCGCTAGGCGGCGTTCGAGACGCGGGCCAGCGCGCATTGCGACCAGATTTCGGAGAGGGCCGACACCAGCTTTTCGATATCGGCGTCCGAGTGCAGCGGGGATGGGGTGAAGCGCAGGCGCTCCGTTCCCTTTGGCACGGTCGGGTAGTTGATCGGCTGCACATAGATGCCGTGGTTGTCGAGCAGCCAGTCGCTGATGAACTTGCACTTTTTGGCGTTGCCGACCATCACCGGGATGATGTGGCTTGGGTTTTCGATCATCGGGATGCCGATCGCCTGCAGGCGTCGGCGGACCTTTGCCACGCGCTCGCGCTGGCGCTCGCGTTCGACTTCGCTGGTCTTGAGATGCTTCACGCTTGCGCACGCGCCCGCGGCAATCGCTGGCGGCAATGCGGTCGTGAAGATGAAGCCGGAGGCGAAGCTTCGTACGAAGTCGCAAAGCGCGCTCGAGGCTGCGATATAGCCGCCGACGACGCCGAACGCTTTGCCTAGTGTCCCTTCGATCACGGTGATGCGATCCATGAGGCCGTCGCGCTCGGCGACGCCGCCGCCGCGGGGGCCATAGAGGCCGACGGCGTGCACTTCATCGAGATAGGTCATCGCGCCGTAACGCTCAGCGACTTCGCAAATTTCTTTGATCGGCGCGATGTCACCGTCCATCGAATAGACGGATTCAAACGCGACGAGTTTCGGGCGGTCCGGCGCGATGGCGGCGAGCTTGCGCTCAAGGTCTTCGGGGTCGTTGTGTTTGAAGACGATGCATTCGGCGCGGCTGTGGCGGATGCCTTCGATCATCGAAGCGTGGTTGCCGGCGTCGGAGAGGACGACGCAGTTCGGCAGGCGGGACGCGAGCGTCGCCAAGGTCGCCCAATTGGCGACGTAGCCCGACGTGAAAAGCAGGGCCGCTTCTTTGCCGTGAAGGTCGGCGAGTTCGCGCTCAAGCAGCACGTGCGCGTGAGTGGTGCCGGAGATGTTGCGTGTGCCGCCGGCGCCAGCGCCGCAGCGGTCGAGCGTGTCGTGCATCGCCTGGAGGACGACCGGGCTTTGGCCCATGCCGAGATAGTCGTTCGAGCACCAAACGGTGACGTCGCCGGTTTGATCGCCAGCGTAACGCGTCGCCGCAGGGAACGACCCGGCGCGCCGTTCAAGTTCCGCGAAAACGCGGTAGCGGCCTTCTTCTTTCAGGCCCTCGAGCTGCGTCTTGAAGAAGTTCTCGTAATGCATCGCGCCCTCTTGCGGCCCTGATTTAGTTCGGTTCGCGGGTATCCGTCCTGCGACATGGCGCGCCCGGGAAAACCTCCGGTCGAGCCCGCCAATATTCATATATTGGAGGGCTCAACCGGCTGCTTCAATACCCAAATGGGGCGGCCCGCAACCAAGCTTAATTCGGC
>JANLXP010000528.1:0-2773 GCA_031365165.1 Alphaproteobacteria bacterium | reverse complement strand
GCGCAGCGCAAGCGCGGCGGGCTCGACGCGTTTCTCCAAGAATATGCGCTGTCGACGGAGGAGGGCGTCGTTTTGATGTGCCTCGCGGAGGCGCTGCTGCGCGTGCCGGATACGGAGACGCAGGACAAGCTGATCAAAGACAAGATCGGGTCGGCGAATTGGAACAAGCATCTGGGGCAGTCGTCGTCGCTCTTCGTGAATGCCTCGACGTTCGCGTTGATGCTGACGGGGCATGTCGTGAAGCTCGATAGCGGCGAGCGCGATTGGTCGACGATCTTCGGTCGGTTGGTGCAGCGGTCGGGCGAGCCGGTGATCCGGCAGGCGATGCTGACCGCGATGCGCATCATGGGTGGGCAGTTCGTGCTCGGCCGGACAATCGAAGAAGCGTTCAAACGAGGCGCGGACGAGTCGAAGCGTGGCTTCCGCTTCTCGTTCGATATGCTTGGCGAAGCGGCGATGACGCACGACGATGCGGAGCGCTACGCGCAGGCCTATGCCGACGCGATCGGCGCGATCGCGAAATACGAGGGCGCGCGTACGGGTGACATCTTCACGCGCAACTCGATCTCGGTGAAACTTTCGGCCATTCATCCACGGCTTGAGTTCGTGAAGTGGGAGCGTGTGCGGAAAGAGATCCTGCCGCGATTGGTCCCGCTTTGCGTTGCGGCGCGGGACGCGGGCATCGGCTTTACGATCGATGCTGAAGAGGCCGACCGGTTGGAGGTGCAGCTCGACATTTTCGAAGCGCTCTGTGCGCGCGAAGAGTTGAGGGGTTGGGACGGGCTCGGCCTTGCGGTGCAGGCCTATCAAAAGCGCGCGCCGTCCGTGGTCGCGTGGCTTGCGGCGGTGGCGCGCGAGCACAAGCGGCGGCTGCCTGTGCGGTTGGTCAAGGGCGCGTACTGGGATAGCGAGGTGAAGCGAGCTCAGGAGCTTGGCATCGACGGCTATCCGGTATTCACGCGCAAGGCTTCGACCGACGTTTCCTATCTCGCCTGCGCGCGGCAGTTGCTTGCGGACCGCGAGGCGTTTTTCCCGATGTTCGCGACGCACAACGCGCACACGCTGGCTGCGGTAAAGACTTTGGCCGGCGCGCGCGACGACTACGAGTTTCAGCGGCTGCACGGCATGGGCGAGGAGCTGTACGACGAGGCGGTCGGCGGCGATAAGCTTGGCGTTCAGTGCCGTATCTATGCGCCTGTTGGCGCGCATGAAGATTTGCTCGCCTATCTTGTTCGCCGTCTGCTCGAGAACGGCGCCAATACCTCGTTCGTCAATCGTCTGGCCGACGATGAAGCGCCGATCGAGGCCATCATCGCCGATCCCGTCAGCCAATTGGAAGCCATGCCCACAAAACCGCATCCGCGTATTCCGTTGCCGGCCGACTTGTTCGGCGACCGCAAGAACTCGCACGGCGTTTTGCTCAGCGATCCCGCGCGGGCCGAGCCGCTGTTGAAGGCGATCGGTGAGGCCGTGGCGCAACCGCTCGATGCGCGGCCGATTGTCGGCGGTGTGGTGAAGGACGGAAAGACGCGCGACGTCTTCGATCCGAGCTTGCGCTCACGGCGGATCGGTTCGGTGGTTGAGGCGACGCCGGCGCTCGCTGCGCAAGCGGCAACGACTGCTCGCGCAGCGCAATTCGACTGGGACGCTTTGGGCGGCGCGAAGCGTGCTGACATTCTATCGAAGGCCGCGGATCTCTTCGAGCGCGATGCGGCGCAGCTGATCGGGCTATGTGTGCGGGAGGCAGGGAAGACAGTCGCGAACGGATTGGCCGACGTGCGCGAGGCGATCGATTTCCTTCGCTATTACGCAAACCTGGCGCGGGACGATTTTTCGGGACCAAAGGTGCTTCCTGGACCGACCGGCGAACGGAACGAACTTTCGCTGCACGGTCGCGGTGTTTTCGCGTGCATATCGCCCTGGAATTTTCCCGTTGCGATTTTCACTGGGCAGATCGCGGGTGCGCTCGCCGCGGGCAACACTGTCGTTGCGAAGCCGGCAGAGCAGACGCCGCTGACCGCGTTTGCCGCGACACGCTTGCTTCACGAGGCGGGCGTTCCTAGCGACGTGCTGCATCTTCTGCCCGGCGACGGGGCGGAGATCGGTGGGACGCTTACACGCGATGCGAACGTTGCGGGGGTTGCCTTCACGGGTGGGACGGACACAGCGCGGCTGATCAATCTGTCGTTGGCGGAACGCAAAGGTCCTATTCCGCCGTTCATCGCTGAGACGGGTGGTTTGAATGCGATGATCGCGGACTCGACGGCGTTGCCGGAGCAGCTCGTGCGCGACGCGGTGACGTCGGCGTTCGACAGTGCTGGGCAGCGCTGCTCGGCGCTCAGGGTGTTGTTCCTACAATCCGACATCGCGTCGAAGGTTCTGAAGCTGCTCGCCGGTGCGATGGCGGAGCTCAAGGTCGGCGATCCAATGAAGCTTGAGACGGATATCGGGCCGGTGATCGATGCCGACGCGCTTGCCGTCCTCGAAGCGCATGCAAAGCACATGACGCGCGATGGGCGCTTGATCGCGGAGGCGTCGCTCTCGGCCGAGACGCGCGACGGGTTCTTCTTTGCGCCCCGCGCTTTTGAGATCGATGGAATCGCGCGGCTGGAGCGCGAGGTGTTTGGTCCGATCCTGCATGTCGTGCGTTACCAGGCGAGTGCGCTCGACAAGGTGTGCGATGCCATCAATGCGACGGGCTATGGCCTGACGCTGGGCGTCCACACGCGCATCCAGGAGACAGCAGATTTCATTCGTGCCCGCGCGCGGGTCG
>JANLXP010000527.1:0-1604 GCA_031365165.1 Alphaproteobacteria bacterium | reverse complement strand
CCCCAATCCCTTCTTGATCAGAAGCGCATGGAAGGCCGGCAGATTGTAGCAAGGCACCCACATCAGAAGATGATGCTCGACGTGGTAGTTCACCCAATAGGGTGCCACGAACGCACGCCACAGAAGGTTCGCCTTCGTCGTGCGCGCGTTGCGGAAAGGATCGTCGTTATCCGGCACGACCGCGTGCTCCGCGATATTGCGCACGCGCGTGATCAGCGGAAACCACACGAAGAACGGCACGACCCAAAGCAGGAAGAACACGTACCAATAGCCGACAGCCGTCAGCGCTACGAAGAGGCCGAGGTTCACCGCAATCGGCCCGCCCAACCGGCTGAAGCCCTTCGTGATGCCGTCGAACAGCTTCCCCGACTTCGCCGTGAACGCGTTGCGGAACTGTGCAAGGCGCTGCTTGAACACGGTCTGCCCGGTGAGATCGCGCATCGCCTTGCGCCGGAAACTCTCGCGCGTGATCGGAAACGGCGCCGAGAGCACGAGGTCCGGATCCTGCTTCTGCTGCGTCCAACGGTGATGCTGCAGATGATAGGTGCGGTAATTGTAGAGGTCGCTGATCACGGGCCAAGCCAGAAACCACTGCCCCAGCGCCTCGTTCAACGCCTTGTTGTTCGTGAGCACGCCGTGCGCCGCGTCGTGCATCAAGATCGCAAGTCCCAACTGCCGCGCGCCGACGACCACAATCCCGATCGCAAGCGTGAGCGGGTTCGGCCACCAGATGAACAACACCCACGCAGCGGCGATCACGCCCCACGCATGCGCGACGCACCAGATGCCGCGCGCGTCGGAGCGCTTGCGGATCAGCGCAAGTTCGTCGGGCGTCAGAAACTGGGCGGCGGGAAGCGTCATGCCGTCATCTTACCACGGCAGCGGCAGCCCCGCAGCCTTAAGCTCGATCGCGGCCAGCGTGAGCATCGAGACCACCTGCACCAGGTAAGCTGTGAACCGTAGCGTCACCGCCAGCGGGCTTCCCGACGCCACATGGATCAGCGTTTGCGCCACCCGCGCATAAAGGATGAGCGACGGCAGAAGCCGGAACGCCGCGTCGTCTTGCAGCGGCAAGAAAGATCCCGCGAGCACAACGACCGCAAAGAACGGCAAATTCTCCGTCACGTTCAAGTGCGCGCGGTTCAGCCGCCAATAGGCGCTGCCGCCGTGCGGCGTGCCGGCCGGAAAGTCGCCCGCCTTCTTGCCTTGAAAAAGGATTTGCGTCGATCGCAACACGCCGATCGCGATGACAAGCAGCAAACCCCAAACCGCAAACAGAACCAGCGCCGCGAGTGGCGGCAAGATCGGCACGTACCCCATGGAAATCCCTCAGCCCGTGATGATTCCGGCCAGGATAGCCCCAAGCACGATCAACCCCAAATCGCGGTTCGATTTGAAGGTCGTCAGGCAATTCGCGCCGTCGTGAATATCGAGACGGATGATCTGCCAAGCGAGATGCGCGGCGACGAGCGCCATACCGACTGCAAATCCAACGCCAAGCCCCGAGAGTTTACCGGCGCCCCAAATGAGCATCCACGCCACGACGTAAAAGCCCGCAAGCCACGGCTTCGTCTGTGCGTCGAGCAACCGCGCGGTCGAGCGCA
>JANLXP010000504.1:0-3625 GCA_031365165.1 Alphaproteobacteria bacterium | reverse complement strand
CGAGATCGTTCGCGTTGGTTGTGATATTGGTGCTACCGGCAACGGCAGCGGCGGAAAACGCTGATTGGTCCGGCCCCTATCTCGGGTTGTTTGGTGGCTATACTGAGGCCAATGACGCCTGGGATGCTGGCGCCACTGTTGGTGGCGTGTCGCCGGAGGGGCTCATGTTCGGCGGCTTGGCCGGTTACAGCTACGAGGCCGGTGGGTTGGTGTTGGGTGGCGAGGTCGATTTGTCGTTCCCCGATTTCTCGGACGCTGGCGATTGCAATTCTCCCACGTTCGATTGCACGCTAGATGTGCAGGTTCTCTCATCGTTGCGTGGTCGTGCGGGCGTCGCTTTGGGCCCCGTGCAGATCTACGGTACGGCTGGATTAGCACTGGGCTTTCTGCAGGCGGATTCGACGTTGGGTGCGAGCGACAGCAAGACGCTTGCTGGTTGGACGGCGGGCGCCGGCATCGAGTGGCAGACCGAGAGCGGGTTGCGCTTGGGCTTCGAGTACCGTCACAGCGACTATGGTGAGAGCGACGTAACGTTCGGCGGTGTTGGCCAAGGCGACATCAATCTTGAAACGGACGACGTACGTTTGAGATTGTCGATTCCTTTGGATTGACGTTCGCCGTTGTGGCCGGCGAGCGGGTCCCGTACACAGGCGACCGAATTCGCTTTTGGGACCTTTCAATCATGAACAGCCTTCTCGATCAGGCTTTGACGTTGCCGTGCGGCCAAGTGCTGCCGAACCGGGTCGCGAAGGCTGCGATGACGGAAGGGTTGGCGGACACGTTGAACCGGGCGACGGCGCGGCATCAGCGGCTCTATTCCAGGTGGGCGCAAGGTGGCCTTGGGCTTTTGCTCACGGGCAACATTCAGATCGATCGGCGGCATTTGGAGCGTCCGGGCAACGTTGCGATCGATGGGCCGCAATCTGCTGAAGCGATGGCGGCGCTGAAGGCTTGGGTGCAGGCCGTGCGCGTGGGCGGCGCGCAGGTTTGGGCGCAGGTTTCGCATTCGGGGCGCCAGACGCCCAAGGCGGTGAACGCAAAGCCATCGGCGCCGTCGGCGGTAAAGCTCGGGTTGCCGGGCGGGCAGTTCGGCGATCCGCGCGCGATGACGGGCAACGAAGTCACCGACGTGATCGCGCGCTTTGCGCATGTCGCGGGCGTCGTGCGCGAAGCTGGCTTTACAGGCATACAGGTTCATGCGGCGCACGGGTATTTGCTCTCCGAATTCTTGAGCCCGCGGGTCAATCAGCGTACGGACGAATGGGGTGGCGTGCTTGCGAACCGCGCGCGGCTGCTGCTTGAGGTCGTCAAAGCGGTGCGGGCGAAGGCGGGACCGGATTTTGCGATTTCGGTGAAGCTGAACTCTGCAGATTTCCAAAAGGGCGGGTTCACGAACGAGGAGTGCTTGCAGGTCGTCGAGTGGCTGAACGGCGCCGGCGTCGATCTGTTGGAAATTTCCGGCGGCAGTTATGAGCAGCCGCGTATGGCGGGCGTCGATGGGCTGGAGCCGGTCTACACCGAAAATGTGCGGGCGAGCACGCGGGCACGCGAGGCCTACTTCATCGACTATGCGAGCCAGATCGCGAAGGTCGCGAAGATGCCTTTGATGGTGACGGGTGGGTTCCGTACGCGCGCAGGCATGGAAGAGGCGTTGGCTTCCGGCGCTTGCCAGGTCGTCGGCGTCGGGCGGCCGCTGTGCGGCGATCCGCTCAGCATCAGGCGATTGATGACGGGTGAGATCGAAGCGCTGCCGGCTTACGAGAAAGTGTTGCGCGTGGGTCCAGGTCTCTTCGGGCCGCATTCGTCGCTGACGTTGTTCAAGGTGATCAACGGTGCGGGCGCGCAAGGGTGGTACTGCCTGCAGCTTCTGCGCATGGGCGATGGGCTTGAGCCGGACTTGCGGATGGGCGTCGTCAAGGCGTTGACGTCTTATATGAGCAACGAGACGAAAGCTGCGAAGGCCTTGGTTCGCGCAGCTTAAGCGACGTCAGAGTGCGAGGCGGGGCGTCTTTGCCGCGTAGTCGCGCCAAGCCTCGCCGAACGTCTCTTGCATCATCACCTCTTCGCGCGGCACGCGGACGAAATACATCAGCGCGAAGGCCGGAATAACGGCCAGGCCCGCAATCCAATTCTGGATGAGCAGCGGCTGCGCGAGCGTGGACAACCAAATCGCGAGGTACATCGGATGGCGCATGCGGCGATAGATGCCCTTCGTAATCAATTCGTGCTCCTGGCGAATTTCCAGAGTGGCACTCCATTGACGGCCAAGGTCGGCGTGGCTGCGCCAGAAGTAGTAGAAAAGCGCTAGTTCGATCGCGCCAGCGACGTAAATCGCCTGTTCGGGCAGACGATAGTCGAACAGTTGGAGCAGGGGCGTTGCGATGTGGACGAGCGGAAGCACCATCACGGTTACAAACATCGCGCCCAGCATCAGGCTTTCGCTCAAGACCGCGCGCCGCTGAGCGACACCGACTGTGGCGCTTCTGGCGCCGTGCGGCGTACGTATGATGCCTTGCACGAGGAAGCCAATCAGCCAGATCGCTTCTCCGATGCTTGGCCAATGGCCCTTCCAGACTTTGCCAATGGCAACTGCAGTTGCCAACCCAGCCACGCCGGCCCCGATGGCGACTATGATTCTGCCCGAGTTATTGTCGTTGGCCGGCATTTTGGTTTTGTTCCGTTGCCGTCGAGAGTTGCATAACGCCGTTCAGTGTACCGGAAACCCTTACCCGTTGGGATCGACCAACACTTCGTCCTACTTAAAACCGGTACGTCATCGACACGCTCGCGTTCCGTCCGGGCTGCGTATAGGCGTCCACGATCGGGCTCGTCGAGCTGAGGCTCGTGGAAGCGTCTGCGCGGACGTCGCCCCACCATGTGTACTTCTCGTCGAACACGTTGAACACGCCCACGCGGAGCGTCGCGTCCTCGGTGATGTTCCAGTATGCGGTCATGTCCAAGATCGTGAACGCGTCCGGAATGAAGCATGCCGGTGTGCAAGCACCCGCACCGATATCGCTCGCATCCTTCTCGGCCGAGTATGTGACGATCGCTTGTCCGCCGAATTCGCCGGCCAGATCGTCGTAACGAACGCCGGCAACGACCTTCCATGGATCGATCGAGAGCAGCGGGGTTTCGACACCACTGCGGGTCTGCGTGCCCTCGGCGGTCGAGAGTGCGGCGGTCAGCGAGACGCCGGTATCCCAAACGAGGTCGAGCCTGGATTCGAAGCCCGAGATTTCAACCTCGCCTAGGTTGATGAACTGAAAGACTGTCGTCGGCAGTCCGGGTGCGATCGGGCCACCGGCGACGATCACTTGCTCGATAAAGTCTTCATACTGAGCCGTGAATGCCGTGGCATTTGCCGCGAGCGAACCACCGAAAACTTCGATGTTGCGTACGCGCACACCGCCTTCAAACGACTCGCTGGTTTCCGGACGCAGGTTCCCGTTCGGGATCGAAGTGTAGTCCTGCGCCAAGTTCTGGAAGCCGTTGTTTACTTGGCTGGGCGCCGGGGCCTTAAATCCTTGCGCGTAGTTCGCGAACAGCCCGAATTGCTGCGTCGGCCAGAGTACAGCGCCGAACTTTGGCGAGACGTGGCTGCCGTCGGATCCTGCGATGGTGG
>JANLXP010000431.1:0-1035 GCA_031365165.1 Alphaproteobacteria bacterium | reverse complement strand
CATGGGGCACGGCCCTGGCGCAAGCGTCAGCCGGTGCCGGACGAACGGTGACACTTTGGGCCCGCGAGGCCGAGGTCGTTCGCGCCATTTCTAAGGTGCATGAGAATTTACCCTTTCTGCCCGGCGTCGCGTTGAATCCTGCGATCGTTGCGACGGATGACGCAACTGCGCTCAGCGACGCCGACGCGATCTTGCTCGTTTGTCCGGCACAGCATCTGCGCGCTACGGTGCAGATGATCGCGCTTCATGCGCGCGCGGGTGTCCCGGTTTTGATTTGTGCGAAGGGGATCGAGAGCGCGACGGGCTTGTTGATGCCCGAAGTCGCACGTGCGACGGCGCCGGCGATGACGTTCGGCATGTTGTCGGGGCCGAGCTTTGCGGCGGAGGTTGCGCGCGGGCTTCCGTGTGCCGTGACGCTTGCGCTCGACGATGCGGTGCTTGCCGAAGAGGTTGCGCGCGCGATAGGCACGTTGGCGTTCCGGCCTTACGTCTCGACCGACGTCGTCGGTGTTGCGATCGGCGGGGCGGTGAAGAACGTGCTCGCGATCGCGTGCGGCATCGTCGAGGGCCGCGGGTTCGGCGAGAGTGCGCGCGCGGCGCTCACCACGCGCGGGTTTGCGGAGATGACGCGGTTCGGGCTCGCGCTGGGCGCCAAGGCCGAGACGATGGGCGGATTAAGTGGGCTTGGCGATTTGATGCTAACGGCGTCGAGCGTGCAGTCGCGGAATTTTTCGTTGGGCGTGCGGCTTTCGCAAGGCGGGCGCGCAGACGACGGCGGTCCGCTGGCCGAAGGGGCGGCGACGGCGGAGGCTTTGGTGATGCGCGCCAAGGCCGCTAATGTCGAGATGCCGATTGCGGCGGCGGTTGCCGAGATTGTGGCGGGCCGCATCGGCGTGGACGCCGCGATCGGTGCGCTGCTGTCGCGGCCTTTGAAGAGCGAGCACTAGACGATGCTGTTTGCGTTGATCTGTACGGACAAGCCGAATTCGACGGCGGTGCGGCTGGAGGCGCGGTCACGTCACCTCGCCTATATCC
>JANLXP010000427.1:0-1039 GCA_031365165.1 Alphaproteobacteria bacterium | reverse complement strand
TCGTTCCGAGCATCGAACGCTCGACGAGGAGATCCAGTCGTTGATCTCGTCCGGCTCGATCGATCAGCTGCAGCTGACGCGCTACAAGAAGCGCAAGTTGATGCTGCGCGACTTGATCACGAGGCTCGAAGGCGAGATCGTACCCGACATTATCGCGTAGGCTACTTGGCGCGTTTTACGGCGTACATCGCCTTGTCGGCTGCTGCGATTGCGGCTTCCGGATCGTCGCCTTTTGCGAAGGTGTGAATGCCGTAGGCGATGGTGAGCGCGCGCATCTTGCCCTGCCACAAGAACGGTTGCGCCGTGAGGAGCTTTGCCAGCGCGCCGGCTTTCTTGTCGGCGAGCGGGAGATCCGCCTTGGGCAAGATGACGCCGAATTCGTCCCCGCCCAGCCTTCCCACGACGTCCGATTTTCGAACGTTGCCGGCGATGACCGCCGCGACATGGCGCAAGGCGGCATCGCCAGCGGCGTGACCGTCCGTGTCGTTGATCGCTTTGAGGCTGTCGAGGTCGAAGTAGACGAGGCTTGTCGTCAGGTCGTAGCGCTCTGCAAACGTCATGATCCGCGCCATCTCGCGCACGAAAGCGCGGCGGTTCAAGATCGGGAGAAGGCTGTCCTGATCGGCGACGGTTTCGAGCGACTCGAGGCGCGTTCGCAGATGACCGATCTCGGAGGTCAGCCCTGCGATCACTTCACGGACGCGGGGTGTTAGCTCCGCTTCGGGGATACCGAGCGCGCCCGCTACGTCCTTCGTCGTTTTGCCCACGGCCTTCATCGGGCGCCTTTCATCGTGGGGCCAAGCATGCCGCACGCTTGGGGTCATCGTTAAGTGGAAAACTGCGACCAAATGCTTAATGCAGGCGGGTTTCACATCACGGGGGCCAAGGCCTATAGTCCGGCGCTTCTTTTCGACTGCGGCGCGGTTCTCAAGCGCCCGAAGGAAGCACATGGCCAAAGCGGCCACCAAAGACATCTCCAAGACAATCGATCGCGAAGGTGCCGACGTCGGCATCATCATGGGCAGCAAATCCGACTGGG
>JANLXP010000414.1:0-1111 GCA_031365165.1 Alphaproteobacteria bacterium | reverse complement strand
TTCCTGGTCGAGCAACGGGCGGGACCATAGTTCGTCCCGCCCTATTTACCGCTCACGATTGTGGCATGTCGAAGTGACCGAGATGTTAGCTCGTTTGTCGCGCCGCCCTATTGAATCTCAAAGGTAATGGAGACATTGGCGCTCACGGTCTGTTGACCGGCCGCGATCGGAACCGAGGCGTCCTGCGCGAGCTCCGCCCGGGCCATGCGCATCATGGGGACCGGAGGCATGATCGCGCTCGACTCGGTGATTTGAATGACCCGGCCGAGCGAGACGCCTGCCGCTTCGGCGTAGAGCTCGGCTTTGGCACGCGCATCGGCGACTGCTTTCTTGCGCGCTTCGTCGAGTACCTTTTTCGGCTCGTCGATGCCGAAAGAGATGCCGTCGATTTGGTTCGACCCGGATTGAACGAGCGTGTCGAGGATCGGACCCAAGTTCTTCAGGTTCTTCACGCTCGCCGTCACTTGGTTCGAGACTGTGTAGCCGACGATGCGCTGGGGCACCGTCTGGTTCGGCTGATACGGCGGGTATTTCGGCGACACGGAGAAGTTGGACGTTTGGATGTCGTCTTCGCTAACGCCCGCATTTTTTAGTGCAGCGATGACCGAAGCCATTGCAGCGTTGTTCTTGGCGAGCGCGTCTTTGGCCGCGACAGCTTCGCTCACCACCCCGGTCGAAATCGATGCCATGTCGGGCCGCGCTTTCACTTCGCCGAGGCCGGAGACGCTGATAATGCGGGGCAAAGCACTGTCGGGTGCGGACATGCTGGAGCGTGGTCCTATGAGAGTGGCTGCGGCCAGTGCCGCGACGATAACAAGGCCCGAGCCTGCGGCAATCGCACGAACGTTCATGGGATTAGTCCTTTTCAAGGAAGCGACGTTGCAGGCGATCATATCTGGCGCGATCCCGGCGAAACAAAGGCTACGGCTGCGACAAACCCGGCATGCGGCTTACCCGCAGGTGAATGGATGATCACAAAACTGAGGGCTTCGTTGACGCGCGAGGGTTTGCTATAGCGGGCGTCCCCTTGAAGGGGGCCTGTAGCTCAGTTGGTTAGAGCGGGCCGCTCATAACGGTCTGGTCGTAGGTTCGAGCCCTACCGGGCCCACCA
>JANLXP010000380.1:0-36755 GCA_031365165.1 Alphaproteobacteria bacterium | reverse complement strand
CCGCGGGTGCCGATGCGCAGGCGAGTTTGCACGCTGGAAGGCCCTGGTGTTGTTGAGTTTTGTGCGGGCGGACCCTAGCGGTCTTGCTCGAAGCGCGCTACTCCCGGCGCCATGCTTACGGTCCTTGGAATCGAAACGTCCTGCGACGAAACGGCGGCGTCCGTCGTGCGCGGGCGTGCGCCTGGGCCGGGCGAGATTTTGTCCAACGTCGTCGCGGGCCAGGTGGCGGAACACAAGCCCTATGGCGGCGTCGTGCCGGAGATCGCGGCGCGTGCGCATGTCGAGGTCTTGGACAGCGTGATCGAGCGGGCGCTCGCGGACGCGGGCCTATCGCTGGCCGAGTTAGATGGCATTGCGGCGACGGCGGGGCCGGGGTTGATCGGCGGCGTCGCTGTTGGACTGACCACGGCAAAGGCGCTGGCGCTTGCTACGGGCAAGCCGCTCATCGCGCTCAATCATCTGGAGGCGCATGCGCTGACGCCGCGGCTGACGGCGGGCGTTGCGTTTCCGTTTTTGTTGCTGCTCGTTTCGGGCGGGCATTGTCAGTTGCTGGTCTGCGAGGGCGTGGGACAGTTCACGCGGCTCGGCACGACGATCGACGATGCGGCGGGTGAGGCGTTCGATAAGACGGCGAAGCTGTTGGGCCTTGGGTTTCCGGGCGGGCCTGCCATCGAGGAAGCGGCGCGCGGCGGGAACGCCAAGCGCTATCGCTTCCCGCGCCCGCTCTTGGATGAAGACGGATTCGACTTTTCGTTTTCGGGATTGAAATCGGCGGTGCGTCGCGTCGTTGACGACGGCGATATGCAAGACGCGGCCGTACGTGACGTCGCGGCGAGCTTTCAAGCGGCGGCTGTCGAGGTGTTGGTCGGGCGTACGCGCAAGGCCATGCGTGCCATGCACGCGCGCGGGATCCGCAGGCTGGTCGTTGCGGGCGGGGTTGCCGCGAACAAGAGCTTGAGCGCCGGTCTTGCCGATGCGGCGCGCGGCGAAGAGTTCGAACTCACGGTGCCACCGGTCGCCTTGTGTACCGACAACGGTGCGATGGTTGCGTGGGCGGGGCTTGAGCGTCTTGCGCTCGGGCTGGTCAGCGGGCTCGACTTCGGCGCACGTGCGCGGTGGCCGCTCGACGCGTCACGTGCCGGAATCGTGGGCGCGAAGTCTTAGCTAGTTTTGCTCGCTGCACGCTTCGCCGGTGCGCTGTTGCAGGGTTGCGCAAAGATTGTCCGCGCTTGCGGTGTCGCCTTGGTGTCGCAACAAGACGGCCAAGTGCTCTGTCGCCCCGCGGTGAAGCGGTGCGTAGGCGAGGACACGGCGGTACCAGCTTTCGGCTTCGCCCAAAGTGCCGTTGTCGCGGTGGCGATCGGCTATCACCACGCCAAGTTCGGCGTACCACGGCCGAATGCGCGCGGCCTCCTTCTCATAGACGCGCGTCATCGCAGCGTAGGCGCGCTCGAAGGATGGCAGCGCTTCTGATTTTCGACCTGCGATTTCGAGAACGTCGCCGATGTTGATGAGAGGGCCCCATGCGTCGGCGTCGAGCGCAACCGCATGCTGATACGTGGAGATCGCGGCATCGAATTCGCCGGCGACGCTCTGCGCAAAGCCGAGTGCTTTGAGGGCTGCCGGGTCGGCCGGTGCGATCGCGACCGCGCGCTCAGCAAGCACGCGCGCACGGGCCGTAAGTTGCTGCGCGGCAGGCGTCTTCGTTCGTCCGCTTGCCAGAGCATCGGCGAGTTTCGTCATCTCCGGCGCGCCCCGTTCGCTGGGCCATCGGATCACGTTCTGCAGCAATGCGTTTGCGAGACCTGCAAGGGCCGGCGCGTGGTCGGGCCGGTCGGTCAACACGCGCTCGAAGAGTGCGATTGCTTCCTCGTTGTCGGTTCGTTTGTATTGGAAATAGAAATCATTCGCGTGCTCGACCAAGGTCCGGGCCATTGCGTCGCCTTCGGGGCGTGGCAGCGCGCGCAAGGCAGCGCCAAGCAGCACCATGGTCAGGAAGACTGTGCCCGCCGCTGCCGCACCGAGGGCGATGGGCGATAGCTTTCGTGCTTTCGGTGGTGTCGCCGATGGCGCGGCGTCTTCGGCGTCTCCCGGGGAGACCTTGGCGATCAACCGGTAGCCGCGCTTAGGCAGCGTTTCGATGTAGCCGGGTGTCTTGGCATCGTCGGCCAGCGCCTTGCGCAGGCGCGAGACGGCGCGCGCCAACGTATCGTCGCCGACGATGACGTTCGGCCAAAGCGCCGCCATGATCTCGTCCTTGCTGAACGCCTTGCCCGGGCTTCCGGCCAGCAGGAACAGGAGGTCCATGACCTTGGGTTCGAGGCGCTCCGTCACGCCGCCGCCCGTGAGTTCGCCTGTCGCGCGCGCCGCATGCCACGCGCCGACTTTGATCGTGCCGGGCGACGGTTTTTCGAGCAATTCCAGGGCCCTCAGGACTTCGTCAGGAAAATAGGAGGTGTTCGTCCTGACTATATAGGCACGACCTGGTAGCCCCGGAAGCGTGATCAAAGGAGTTGGGTTGATGCGTCTTCTTGCGGTTGGCTTTGCCGTCGTTCTTTCGTTCGCTGGGGTCTTGGCTGCCGCTGCGCCGCCTTCCGAGCAGCGCTTCGATCCGTCGGCCATTCGGGCCGATTTCGCCGAACTTTACGCGAAGCTTGCCGCCTCGCATTTCAACCTGTTCGCGCGGCGCCCGCAACGCGAGTATGACGCGCTGTTTCAAGCCACGATGTCTGGCTTCGACGGGCCGATGACGGCGGTTGAGGCCGGCGGTGCGTTTCAGAAATTCATGGCGTTCGGGCGCGTGGCGCATTCGCGCATCGACTTTCCGACGGATGCTTACGGCGCCTATCGCGATGCCGGCGGACGGACGATGCCGGTTTTTATTCGGGTCAAGGCGGGCCGCGTGTTTGTTGTCCGCAACGCCAGTCCCGCGCCGATCGCACCGGGTGAGGAGATCGTGGCTCTGAACGGCGTGCCGATCGGCGATTGGCTGAAGCGGATTGGCGCGAATGTGTCAGCCGACAACGACTACATGCTCAACACGCTGCTTGAGAATCGATTTGCCGCTTTGCTTTGGCTCGAACTCGGTCCCGCGGACCAGTTCCAACTCACGCTTCGTAATGCCCAAGGTGGGTCACACGAAGTGTCGTTGCCTGCACGGACGCGGGAGGAGATTCTGGCCGCCTCGGCACGTGTGGCGCCTTCGCTTGAACTCGATTGGGACAAGCGCACGTTTCGGATGATCGGCGATGTCGGCTATCTGAGGCCGGGTCCGTTCTACAACAACGATCCGAACGCGAAGAACATTTGGGACGTCGAGCAGTTCCGCACTTTCATCGACGGCTCGTTCGGCGCCTTTGTGAACGCCCGCGCGCGAGCGGTGGTGATCGATTTGCGGGACAATCCCGGCGGCGACAATTCTTTCAGCGACCTCGTGGTTGCTTGGTACGCGAACAAACCCTTCCGCTTTTGCAGGGAATTTCGGATCAAAGCGAGCGAGGCCGCGATCGCTTCGAATGCCAAGCGTGTCGCCATGGCGCCCGACGACAAGGAAGGGATCTCGGCGAAGTTTGCCGCGGCTTATGCAAAGCATCGCGTCGGCGAGGTGTTCTCGTTCGACCTCCCGATGGTCGAGCCGCGGCGCGGCGCGCGGTTCGGCGGCAAGGTCTATCTGCTGATCAACCGCCATTCCTATTCGAATACCGTGCAGGTGGCCGCGCAGTCGCAAGATTACGGGTTTGCCGCGATTGTCGGTGAGGAGACGTCGGATCTCGCGACGACGATCGGCGCTATGGAGCAGTTCACGCTCTCGCGCACGGGGATCACGGTCGGTTTTCCGAAGGCCGAGATCATCCGCGTCAACGGCGATACGCGCCCGCGTGGCGTCGTTCCCGACATTGCCATCGATACACCGGTGGTTGAGCCGATATCGGATGTCGTGCTGCAGCAGGCACTCGCGATTGCGCGCCGGCCGTAACGCCGGCGCGAAGAGCTACAGCAGCCGCTTGACCTGCTGGCGTTTCAGATTTGCGGCGGCGGTGCAGAGTTCCACTGGGATCTCGCGCGTGCCGCGGCGGGTTTGCAGGAGGCCCGTCGATTGTCCGCCGGTTTGGGTGAGGCCGGTATCGAGGTTGCGGCCGATCTGAATCACGCAGGCCGTGTTGTCGTCGCCCACTTGCGCGATCGTCGTGTTGTTGCCGCGGCCGAACTGGCGGACGGTTGCGCTGTTGGCGGTGCCGGATTGCGTGATCGTTGCGGTTAGGTTCTGGCCGGACTGAGCGATGGCGGCGAGGTTGGCGCTGCCTTGCTGATCGGTCGTTGCGTTGTTGTTCGAGATGGCTTGACCGGCGCGGAGGTTCATCCGGCCTTGGCCGACTAAGCCGAGGACGATGTCGGCGGGGTTCACCCGGTGCGCCGTCGCGCCGATATCGCGGTGCTGCTCGATCTTCGCTTGATTCTGAACGCTCTTGCGCAGTTGGGCGACCAGCGCGCCGTTGCCGGCGGAAGCGTCGCCGATCGTTCCGACGGCTATGAGCGTTAGGATGATGGCGGTGGAAGACATAAGGCGCGACATCGGGTGATCCTTTCGATCGTCGCGTGCAGGCTAGTCCTCTGCTTCTGAATGGCGTCCCGCCGCGCCGTTCATGGGCGCTTCATCCATCCGACGCCGGCCCGAAATAGGAAACGGGCGGCTAGGTCTTTCGACCTGCCGCCCGTTTCGGGGCGAACTGTCTCACGGGGAGGATTAGAGCCAGTTCAGCGTATTCACCAGGAACGCGAGGCCGTATGCGCCGAGAACGAAGCCGGCCACTGTCGTCGAGATCTGGGTCACGAGGTTTGTGTTGTTCGTCATGGAAGTCTCTCCTTTGAAATCTTGGGGCGGGGTGTCTCCCGCGGTGATCTCTATGTAGAGGACCCCTGATCAGAAATCAATGAATGAAATCGTTTTTGTTCACTCATTACGCCAGCTGCGACGTCCTGCCGCAGTTTGTTAACCTTTGGATCAGGTCAAAGGCTAACGAGAGTGTCGGGTTTCTGCGATTCTTGTGCCTTGCGGGGCACTTCGCGGCCTGCGCCGCCGTCGTCCAGGCCATTTAGTAAGAGGTGAAGGACCCCTTCAAGCTCTCGCTCCAGCCGGTCGTAGGAGAGCTTTGAGTGCAACTGCGGGTAGCGGAACTTCATCGTGGCGGATTGGAGCATTTCCGCGGTGAAGACCACGTCTTCTATAGAGAACTCACCCGAAGCGTTTCCGGCAGCCAGGATCTCCGACAAAAGTGCCCGGTGGAGCGCCAAAATCCGGTTCGCGAATTGTGGCCGCTCCATCGAGATGACGCGCGCCATCTCATATATTTGCTTGTCGAACTCGAGCTGTTCGTAGGTCAGCCGCATGTCGGCGAAACAAAAGTCGCGCAACCGCTCTCTTGCGGAGCGGCCCGGGCGGCGGAGAACCTCGCGAAGCTTGGAAATTGCTGCTTCACCAGCTTCGGTGCTGATCGCCTCTGCGATGTCCAGTTTGCCTGGAAAGTACCGATACAGATTGCCGGGGGACATGTTGCAGTCCGCGGCTATCTCGGCCATCGTCGTTTTGGCGTAACCGTAGTGGGTGAAACGCTTTTTCGCCGCTTCTAGGATGTTTCCTCTAACGGTGTCTTTGCACAACATTTGTGCGTCGAATGTATACGTTCCGAGTAAATATTCAACAAAACATTCACTTGGTGACCCAGGTGTGATCGGAAAGCGGGCAAGTGCCTCGGGGATAAGCCACATCGGCGTCGTCGGCGCCGGAGCATGGGGCACGGCCCTGGCGCAAGCGTCAGCAAGCGCCGGGCGAACGGTGACACTTTGGGCCCGCGAGCCCGAGGTCGTTCGCGCCATTTCTAAGGTGCACGAAAATTTACCCTTTCTGCCCGGCGTTCCTTTGAGCCCTGCGATCATGGCGACGGGCGATGCGGCTGCACTCAGCGACGTCGACGCGATCTTGCTCGTTTGTCCGGCGCAGCATTTGCGCGCCACGGTGCAGATGATCGCGCTTCATGCGCGCGCCGGTGTGCCGGTTTTAATTTGTGCGAAAGGGATCGAGCGCGCGACCGGCATGTTGATGCCCGAAGTCGCACGTGCGACGGCGCCGGCCATGACATTCGGGATGTTGTCGGGACCGAGCTTTGCAACAGAGGTTGCGCGCGGCCTTCCGTGTGCGGTGACGCTGGCGCTCGACGATGCCGTGCTAGCCGATGAGGTTGCGCGCGCGATCGGCACGTTGGCGTTCCGGCCTTACGTCTCGAGCGACGTCGTTGGGGTTGCGATCGGTGGCGCGGTGAAGAACGTGCTCGCGATCGCGTGCGGCATCGTCGAAGGCCGTGGGTTCGGCGAGAGTGCGCGCGCGGCGCTCACCACGCGCGGGTTTGCGGAGATGACAAGGTTCGGGCTCGCGCTTGGCGCGAAGGCCGAGACGATGGGCGGGTTGAGCGGGCTTGGCGATTTGATGCTGACGGCGTCGAGCGTGCAGTCGCGGAATTTTTCGTTGGGCGTGCGCCTTTCGCAAGGCGGGCGCGCAGACGACGGCGGTCCCTTGGCCGAAGGGGCGGCGACGGCGGAGGCTTTGGTGATGCGGGCCAAGGCCGCTAATGTCGAAATGCCGATTGCGGCGGCGGTTGCCGAGATCGTGGCGGGCCGTATCGGCGTGGAAGCTGCGATCGGCGCGCTGCTGTCGCGGCCTTTAAAGAGCGAGCACTAGACGATGCTGTTTGCGTTGATCTGTACGGATAAGCCGAATTCGACGGCGGTGCGGTTGGAGGCGCGGTCGCGTCACCTCGCCTATATTCAGTCGCGCCTGAGCGAGGTGAAAATCGCGGGGCCGTTCGTGTCGGAAGATGGGGCGACGATGCTGGGCAGCATGCTCATTGTCGATCTTCCCAATATCGAGGCGGCGCGCGCGTTTGCGGCGGGCGATCCCTATGCGCAAGCAGGTTTGTTTTCGAACGTGGATATTCGTCCTTGGAAGTGGACGGTCGGCGCGCCGAAGGAGTGAGGGTCATGGCTTACTGGCTTTTGAAAACGGAAGCGGAAACGTTCGGTTGGGAACACCAGCT
Source organism: Alphaproteobacteria bacterium (assembly GCA_031365165.1). GTDB lineage: Bacteria > Pseudomonadota > Alphaproteobacteria > Micropepsales > Micropepsaceae > SZUA-430. The sequence goes on along the minus strand of JANLXP010000380.1, from coordinate 29,667 downwards.
GAAGCGCGGCGCAAAGGGCGAGCCGTGGAGCGGCGTTCGCAATTTCACGGCGCGCGACAATCTTCGGCAGATGAAGAAGGGCGATCTCGCGTTCTTCTATCACACGGGCAAAGAGAAGGCCGTCGTCGGCGTCGTGAAGGTGATCAAAGAGGCCTACCAGGATACGACAGCCGAGGAGGATTTCTGGTCGATGGTCGACGTCGTTGCGGTGGAGCCGTTCCCAACACCGGTCACGCTCGCGCAGGTGAAGGCTGAGCCGAAGCTTAAGGACATGGCGTTGACGAAATACGCGCGGCTTTCCGTGCAGCCGGTGACCGACGCCGAATGGAAGCTCGTTCGCAAGATGGGTGGGTTCAAGAGCTGATGGAAGAAAGCACGACGGTACGCAGGCATTGGTGGGTGGCGGTTTTGCTTGGTCTGGCCGCACCTGGTGCAGGACAGCTCTACACAGGGCGCGCGCGTCTCGCCGCTTATATCGTTGGCGTATTCGCGGCATTGTTTGCACTTTTTTGGACTGCGATACCATCGAGTTTCGCGGGCTTTGTTGCGGCGTTCGGCGCTCCCATCCTTTTGGCGTGGGGGAGTGCGATTGAAGCGAGCATCTATGCTTGGCGCCACTCTGAAGTTCCGCGGCGAAGCTATCACTGTTGGTACGTTTACGTTGGTTTCGTGCTCGCGTTCACGCTTGTCAGCCAAGGCGCGAACAGGGGGCTGTTGACGGTGATCGGCGAGCCGTCGCTGTTTGGCGCCTACAAGCCCTATCGCGCGACCAGTGGTTCTTTAGAGCCGAGTTTGATGGAGGGCGAGTATTTTTGGGTCAAGACTGCGCGTGGCGCAACCCAAAGCGACCTGGCGGGCCAGCTTGGATCAATTGTTGTCGTTAGCTGGCCTCAGGAGGGAGAGGGAGCGTTCATCTATCGCCTCATTGCGGTGGGAGGGCAGACAGTTGCGGTGATCGAGCGCAAAGTTCTGGTTGACGGGCGTGAGATTCCACAGCGTGTTCTTTGTTCGGTCCCCGAGGCCGACAGCGGGGAACTTGCACGCCGCTCTGTTGAAACGGTCGGAGGGCGGAGCTATGTCGTGCAAAATTTCGACTCGGTCGAATTCTCTCGCAACACCGACGAAGCGACAGTTCCCGATGACTGGTTTTTTGTGATCGGCGATAACAGGGAAAACGCCAACGACAGCCGGACGCGGGGCCCGGTCTCCAACGATAACTTTGGCGGCCGGGCGCTGTTTATCATTTGGTCGGGCGATTGGCATCGGATTGGGAAGACGCTCGTCCCCACGGCGGCAATCGAGGCGTCGGATTATTGCCCGCCAGTCACGAAATGAAGCACGCGGGCGATGATGCGCTCGACGAACTTGAGCCGTTGCTGGCGCAGCTGCGGACATTGCCGCGCTTGAGGGAGAAGAAGCGAGGCACGTTCTATGTGGGGGCGAAGGCCTACTTGCATTTTCACGAAGATCCGGCCGGGCCGTTCGCGGATTTGAAGCCCTCGCTCGACGGCGGCTACGAGCGGTTTCGCGTGCGGACCGTGGCTGAGCGGGCGCGGCTTGTGACACTCGCGCGGCGGGCGCTTACGTGAGCGGTGTCATGTTGTGCCGTGCGGATGAGGTTGCCGAAGGCCAAGCGCGCGGGTTCCTGATCGGCGAAGGTGTTGCGCGGCGCGACGTGATCTTGGTTCGACGCGACGGCGTGCTGCGGGCCTACGTCAATGCTTGCCCGCATCAGGGCACGCCGCTTGAGACGTTTCCGGACCGGTTCATGGATCAGGACGGGTTACTCGTCTGCTCGACACATGGCGCGCGGTTTCGGGTCGAGGACGGGTTCTGCGTCAGCGGGCCGTGCGAGGGGAAGTCGCTGACCGGGATCGCGTGCACAGTCGAGAACGGTGTTGTCGTCGTGTGATTAGGCTGCGCGCAGGAATGCATTGTAGTCGGCGATGAGCGCTTTTGTTGCGGCTTCGACGAGGCGTTTGCCTTTTTCGGGCGTGGCCTGTGATGGGTCGGAGCCGATTCGGCCGTCGGGGAATTGGCGGCGGTAGTCTTCGGCGTCGCGGATCGAGCCGTTCGGCGCGATCTTTGGGTGCATCTCGACTTTTTTCTGAGCGTCCGGATACGCGAAGTAGGTGACGGAGACTTCGGAGGCTGTCGCGTGGCTGCCTTCGCCCACGGGGAAGAGTTCGCGGCAGAGGTCGCTCACGCCGCTGAGTTCCCACCAGTTGCGCAGGAAGAGGCGGATCGGTTTGCGGTTCGAGCCGGCGCGGCCGAACGAAAATTCTGAGTAGATCTCCGAGAATGCCGAGTTGACGGGCGCGATGTTGCCGCCGTGGCCGTTGAACCAATAGATGCGGTCGAAGCCGTGACGCGTGAGCGACGTCGTCCAATCCTGCATGGCCGCGATCATCGTCGAGGGGCGGAGCGTGATGGTGCCTGGAAAGCCCAGATGGTGCTGTGCGGAACCGACGTTGAATGTGGGACCCACCAGGATGCCGCTTTCGTCGCCGGCGGCTTTCGCGATCACCTCAGGGCAGATCGCGTCGGTCCCGAGCAAGCCGTTGGGTCCGTGCTGTTCGGTGGAACCGATGGGCACGATGAGACCCGTCGATTGCTTCAGATAGGTCTCGATTTCCGGCCACGAGGACTGATGGAGTTGCATGGTTTTCCTGGCGTTTTTTGCTTGCCCGAGGCTAGGGTTAGCGCGTCACGCCATTCAACGCAAAGAGCCTCCTCATGACCGCACAGACCGACGCGAAGCCAGGGCCGTTGGCCGGGATCCGCGTGATCGACCTGACGCAATTCGTGCTTGGGCCTTATGCGACGATGACGTTGGGCGACCTTGGTGCTGACGTGATCAAGGTCGAGGAGCCTTCGGGCGACCGGCAGCGCAATCAAGGTAAGGCGCCGAAGTCGGACAAGATGGGGCCGATGTTCGTGGCTTTCAATCGCAACAAGCGGTCGGTGGCCGTGGATCTCAAGACGGACGAAGGCAAGGCGCAGTTGCGCGAGCTGGTGCGCACCGGCGATGTCTTCATTCACAACATGCGGCCGGAGGCGATCCGGCGGCTGGGCTTTGGTTACGACGAGGTCGCTAGCCTCAAGCCCAACATCATTTATGTCGAGGCGATCGGCTATGGCACGGGCGGCGAATATAACGGGCGGCAGGCGTTCGACGACTTAATCCAAGCGGCGTCGGGCGCGTGCGATTTGCTGCCGCTCTACGATGGCAACAAGGAGCTTCGCCCGTTTCCGTCGATCATTGCGGACAAGACGAGCGGGTTGTTCGCGGTGATCGCAACGTTGGCTGCGCTGCATCACCGGGAGAAAACGGGCGAGGGGCAGTACGTCGAGGTGCCGATGCTCGAGGCGTTCACCGGGTTCATTCAGGCCGAACACATCTGGGGCAAGACCTATCTCGATCTGCCGGGCAAGTTCGGGCACGCAACGACGATCACGCCGCATCGCAAGCCTTATAAGACGAAGGACGGCTATCTCGTCGTGCTACCGGCAAGCCGCGAAGGGTCTGTGAAGTTTTTGGAATTGGGTGGGATTCCCGACGCCTACAACAGCGAACTCTTCCTTGCGGCGCCCGACGGCAAGGCGCGGGTCAATGTCTATTACGACATGATGCGCGAGGCGGCGGCGACGCACACGACGGAAGAATGGATGGCGCTGTGCGCCGAGCATCATGTTCCTGCGATGCGGGCGAACGAGACCTCGACCTTGTTCGACGACCCGCATTTCAAGGATGTCGGGTTCTTCGAAGAGCGCGAGATCAAGAGCGAGGGCCGGTACCGTACGATGCGCCCGGCGCTCAAATTCTCGAAGAGCCCCTGCGCGATCCGGCTCGATCCGCCGACCGTCGGCGAGCACACGGCCGAGGTGTTGCGCGAAATCGAAGGATCGACGTAGGGTTCGCCCGCCAAAACGAGGAGCGCTTTTGATGTCCGACCAGGTTATTCCCGTCACGGCCGAGTGGGCGAAACGCGCGTTTGTCGACAACGGGAAGTATCTCGATCTCTACAAGGCCTCGGTCGCGGATCCGGTGACGTTTTGGCGCGAGCAGGGCAAGCGGGTCGATTGGATCAAGCCGTACACGAAAGTGAAGAACGTTTCGTACGACGCGAAGAACTTGTTCATTCGCTGGTACGAGGACGGAGCGCTGAACGTTTCGGCGAATTGCATCGACCGGCATTTGGCGAAGCGCGGCGATCAGACGGCGATCATTTGGGAAGGCGACGACCCCAAGGATTCCAAGCACATCACCTATCGCCAATTGCACGCCGAGGTTTGCCGGTTTGCGAATGTGTTGACCGCGAACGGGGTGAAGAAGGGCGATCGGGTTACGATCTATCTGCCGATGATCCCTGAAGCCGCTTACGCGATGCTCGCTTGCACGCGGATCGGGGCAGTGCATTCGGTCGTGTTCGGCGGGTTTTCCCCGGACAGTTTGGCGGGGCGGATCGTCGATTGCGCGTCGACGGTCGTGATCACGGCAGACGAAGGCTTACGCGGTGGTAAGGCGGTGCCGCTGAAGCAGAACACCGACGCCGCTTTGGCGCATTGTCCGGACGTAAAGCGCGTGGTCGTCGTAAAGCGCACGGGCGGCAAAGTCGCGATGCAGGCGGGCCGCGATGTTTGGTACCACGACGAAGCGGGGAAGGTGTCAGCCGACTGTCCGCCCGCCGAGATGAACGCGGAAGATCCGATGTTCATTCTCTACACGTCGGGCTCGACCGGTAAGCCCAAGGGCGTCTTGCACACGTCGGGCGGCTATCTGGTCTTCGCGTCGATGACGCATCAATACGTGTTCGATTACCACGATGGCGACATCTACTGGTGTACCGCGGACGTGGGTTGGGTGACGGGGCACAGCTACATCGTCTATGGCCCGCTTTCGAACGGGGCCACGACGCTGATGTTCGAAGGCGTCCCGAACTATCCCACCGTCTCGCGGTTCTGGGAGGTCATCGACAAGCACAAGGTCAACATCTTCTACACGGCGCCGACGGCGATCCGCGCGTTGATGCGCGATGGCGAGGGGCCAGTGAAGAAGACGAGCCGCGCGTCGTTGCGCCTGCTCGGCTCCGTGGGTGAGCCGATCAATCCCGAGGCTTGGCTTTGGTACCATCGCGTCGTCGGCGACAGCCGCTGTCCGATCGTCGACACGTGGTGGCAGACCGAGACCGGCGGCATCTTGATTACCCCGCTACCGGGCGCCACCGATTTGAAGCCGGGATCAGCTACGCGGCCGTTCTTCGGTGTCGTGCCGCAGGTCGTCGATGCCGAGGGCAAGGTGCTTGAGGGCGAGACGACGGGCAATTTGGTTCTGGCGGATTCTTGGCCGGGGCAGATGCGCACCGTCTATGGCGATCACGAGCGGTTCGTCGAGACGTACTTCAAGACCTATCCGGGCAAGTACTTCACCGGCGACGGCTGCCGGCGGGACAAGGATGGGTACTATTGGATCACGGGCCGCGTCGACGACGTGATCAATGTGTCGGGTCACCGGCTTGGGACCGCCGAGGTCGAGTCGGCGTTGGTCGCTCACAAGAAGGTGGCTGAAGCCGCAGTCGTGGGCTATCCGCATGACATCAAAGGGCAGGGTATCTACGCCTATGTGACTTTGGTCTCGGGCGAGGCGCCGACGGAAGAGTTGCGCAAAGAGCTCATCCAATGGGTTGGCAAGGAGATCGGCGCGATTGCGAAGCCGGATGTCATCCAGTGGGCGCCCGGTCTGCCGAAGACGCGGTCGGGCAAAATCATGCGGCGCATCCTCAGGAAGATCGCGGAAGGCGACACATCCAATCTGGGCGATGTGACGACGCTCGCAGATCCGGCTGTCGTGCAGGATTTGGTGGCGAACGCGAAGCGCTAGAGGTAGAACGCTCGGCCATCTTTCCTGGGAGAGTTTTCGATGCCTTCGCTTCAGAAAAATATCGTGCCGTACCTCACCGTCAGCGACGGGAAGGGCGCCATCGCGTTCTACAAGAAGGGATTGGGCGCGAAGGAAGTCATGAAGATGCCCGCGGAAGACGGGAAGCGCTTGATGCACGCCCAGTTGGAGATCAACGGGCACTTCGTCTATCTCTCGGACGACTTTCCGGAGCATTCGGGCGGTAAGAGCAGCACACCGCTGAGCTATGGCGGCACGCCAGTCGGCATGTTCATCCAGCTGAAACTGCCCAAGGAAGTCGACCAGTGGATGGCGCGCGCACAGAAGGCCGGCGCGAAAATCAGAATGCCTGCAGCTGATCAGTTCTGGGGCGACCGCTTCGGTGTCATCACCGATCCGTTCGGCCATTCTTGGCAGTTCGGCGCGCCGTTGCCGAAACAGAAGAAAGCCGCACCGAAGAAAAAGCCGAAGGGCAAGTAGCGGATTGCGCCGCTTTGACCTGATCATTGTCGGCGGCAGTTTCGCGGGACTTGCGTGTGCGCGGACGGCGGCGTTGCGCGGGCTTAAGGTCGCCGTGATCGAGCGCAAGCGCGATCCCGGCGAAAAGGTGCGAACGACCGGCATTCTCGTCAAGGAAGCGGCGGAGGAGATGGATGTTCCGTCGCATCTGACGCGGCTTGTGCGTGGGGTTCGCCTTTATGCGCCGAACGGCAGGTTCACCGACCATTCGTCGGCCGGGTACTACTTCCTTACGACCGACACGCCGAACTTGCTGCGCTGGATGGCGGACGAAGCGACGCGGGCGGGTGCCGAGGTGATGCTCGGCGCCGGGTTCAAGCGGGCCGTTCAAGACGACGATGCGGTGACTTTGCCCGATCTCGGGTTGTCCGCGCGGCTGCTTGTCGGCGCGGACGGTGCGACGTCGGCGGTCGCACGTGCATTCGGGCTCGATGCGAACCGGCGCTTCCTTGGCGGCGTCGAGTTCGAGTTGGAGCCGGAGCCCGCGCTCGATGGCCGGTTCTTGCACTGCTTCCTCGATAGCGAGCTCGCGCCCGGTTACATCGCGTGGGCGGCGCCGAGCGTCGGCGTCACGCAAGTTGGGCTTGCAGCGCGTCATGGTGTGAGGCCCGACGCGCGTGCGTTCATTGAGGTTTATCGAAAGCGTTTGGGGTTATCGGAGCGGCGCATCGTGGCGCGGCGGAGCGGGCTCATCCCCGCAGGCGCGACACTTGGGCGGACGCATGTGGGACGCGTGATGTTGATCGGTGATGCGGCTGGGCACGTGTCGCCGCTGACAGGGGGCGGGATCGTGCAGACGTTGCGCCTCGGGCGGCGCACGGCGCAGCTTGCGGCCGATTGGATCAATGCGGGTGGCGAGCATCCCGCACTGGCACTCGCGCGCGAGGCGCCGCGCTTTCGCACGAAGCTCTGGCTCAGGCGGATGCTCGACGTTGCGCCGCCGAACTGGGTTTGGAATTTGGCGCTGGGGACGGCGCCGTTTCGCGCTTTCGCGCAAACGATCTACTTCCACCAGCGCGGCGATGGTGCTCCCGCACCCGGGACGCCCGATGGCGGTCAAGAAACCAAGACTTCGCCTTAGCCGCAAAAGAAAACCGCCCCGGGTTTGGAACCCGAGGCGGCAAATAGGATGACCCGATCGGGTCGCAGCGCTAGTTCTGCGACGACGGGGGTGGGGTACCGCGTTCGTGAAGGTCGAAGATCGCGAGGCAGAGTTCAGCCAAAACGCGCAGTGCGAACACGCCGATGACAACCCATACGACTGCCGCGCCCATGTCCCATAGGCCCGTGAAGAAGCCTTCGGTGAACAGTTTGCCGAACCCGCTCAAGAAATAGATGATCCCGAGGATCGGGAGAGCGAACAAGCCGATCCAGTAGATCGGTTTGATGATGCCGGGCACGATTTTCTTGTCGAAGCTGAAAAGATCGCCGAATTCCATTGGAAACCTCGCGTTGCCGCTTACTGCCGGTAGGGCCCTAAGCCTTTCGGGTACACCCACCTATGCCCTCTAAAGCGTTTTCGGGTCGTAAACGCAATGCGGTAAGTCGGGAGAGTGACTCGAAAGCCGCACCCCTTGCGTCGTGTCCCCGTACGTCGGCGGTAACAATGCCGCGCCTTGATTCCGCTGGCGAAATCGACTGGCGGGTAGCTTTGCTAGGTGGTTATAAGATGGCGACGTTCGCCCCGATCGCCGCCCCTCAAAAGCCCTCGAGAGCCCACCCATGCTTCGCTCGTTCGGCCTGCGCGAGAACTGCCTAAGGCGCAACCTGACGTGTACAGGTCAGGCGGTGGAGCCGATCGTCATTCCGCAAGAGTCGCTCTGGGTCGACATGTTCGATCCGACGCCGCAAGAACGCGAAGCGGTGAAAGCGGTTTTCGGTTTCGAGCCGCCGACACGCGACGACATGGACGAGATCGAGATCTCGAGCCGCCTTTATCACGAGGACGGCGCGACGTTCATGACGGCGCTGGTGTTGTCGAAGACGGAATCGACGGACCCCGAGTGCCTCGGCGTGAGCTTTATTTTGGCCGGCGACCGCCTTTTGACGGTGCGCTATTCCGAACCGCAGCCCTTCAACACGTTCGCCAACCGGGCCGACCGGCAGGCAAATTTGTGGCCGCGCGGCGATCTCATTCTAGCGGGCCTGCTTGAGGCTGTGATCGACCGCACAGCCGACGTTTTGGAAAAGGTGGGTGCGGAGGTCGAGGTTCTTTCGAAGCAGGTGTTCCAACAGAACGGGGATAGCCCGGCGCGCGACTATCAGAAGATTTTGGTCAATCTCGGCAATCGCAACGACCTGACGTCGAAGGCGCGCGAAAGTTTGATCAGCCTGGGGCGAATGCTGGCGTTCCTGACGCAGACGATCGAGATGAAGTCGGCGAAGGATCTGAAGGGGCATGTGAAGACCATGACCCGGGACGTGCAGTCGCTTGCCGATCACACGACCTTTCTCTCGAACAAGATCACGTTCCTACTCGACGCGGTGCTCGGCATCGTCAACATCGACCAGAGCCGGATCATCCGCATTCTGTCCGTTGCGGCGACGGTGTTCCTGCCGCCGACCTTGTTCGCGAGCATTTGGGGCATGAATTTCAAGCATATGCCCGAGCTTGAATCGACGTACGGCTACGCGTTCGCTCTCGTTACGATCGTGCTGTCCGCCGTGGCTCCCTACGTGTTCTTCCGCTGGCGCAAGTGGCTGTGAAGAGCACGGCCGTCGATCTTAAGACGTCGTCACATCCGCTTCTCGGCATTGCACTCAAGGTCGCGGCGACGCTCGTCTTTATGTTCATGGCGGTCATCGCGCGCGGGTTCGGCGACACGTTTCCGGTGGGCCAGGTCGTGTTCTTCCGCTCGCTGTTCGCGTTCGTGCCGATCATCGTCGTGATGCTGGTGTCGGGTCTGCGCATGAGCGACTTGGCGACAAAGGTGCCGTGGTCGCATGCCAGGCGGGCGACGAGCGGTGTGCTTGCCATGTTCACCTATTTTTCGTCGCTGAAGTACCTGCCGATTGCCGACGTGACGGCAATCAGTTTTGCGTCGCCGCTGATCGTCGTGGTGTTGGCCGCTTTCATTCTGGGCGAGACCGTGCGGCTTTACCGGTGGAGTGCGGTCGGCGCCGGGTTCGTCGGCGTGTTGATTATGGTCTCGCCGCATCTCGGTCAGGGCTTTGCAGAGGCGGGTGCGTCGACCGGCGTGATGCTCGCCTTTGCGAACGCGTTCTTGGTCGCCTTCACGATGATCTTTATCCGCTTGATGTCGGGCAGCGAGCCGGCGCTCGTGATCGCGTTCTATTTTCAGCTGGCTTGCACGCTCGTCAGCGCGTGCACTTTGCCCTTTGCGTGGACGACCCCTTCGGGCAGCGAATTCTTGCTGCTCGTCACGCTTGGAATCTTAGGTGGGGCCGGGCAGTTGCTGATGACGAATTCGTACCGGTTCGCGGAGGCCTCGACGCTCGCCAATTTCGACTATGCGGCGATGATTTGGGCGATCCTGCTGGGGTGGTTGTTCTTCAGCGAGTTGCCGGCGGCGGCTGTCTATGTGGGGGCCGTGATCGTGATCTCGTCTGGGCTCTTCATCGTGTGGCGCGAGCGGCAACTAGGGTTGCGGCGTGCTGAAGAGGCTCTGGAGACGATCTAGAGCTTGCGTCCGAACAGGGCCTTGCCGTCGCCATCGCTATAGAAGTCGACCAGCGTTCCCATGTGGTTGAAGCCGAGCGCTTCGTAGAGTTTGCGGGCGGCGGCGTAGTCGTTGCGGGTCGACGTGTCGATGAACATGTGGGTGGCGTCGAGGGCGCGGGCGGCGGTGACCGTTTCACCGAGGAGGTCGCGGCCAAGGCCCTTACCTTGTGCCATTGGCGAGACGGCGATCCAATAAAGGTCGAAGCGGTTGTCGGTGCCGTCGATCGGGCCGAAGCATGTGAAGCCTTCGAGGCGGCTCGATCCATCGGCGAATAGGAAGTGGTAACCGGCGGATTGCCCACGTGCGAGCGCGGTTTCGACGATTTCGACGGCCCAGCCAACTTCGGTGCCCGAGAAGACGCCGGTCGCGGTTACAAGTTCGCGGACGGCTTCGGGGTCGTCCGGTTGCGGCGTCGAACGGAACTTCGGCGCCGTCATCCCGCCAACAGTGCGGCGTCGGTGATCATGCGGATCGCCTCGTGCGGGGCGATTTGTGCGCGGCCGGCGGCGGCCATGAAGCCCGCGTCCAACGACAAGTCGGGGTTCGCGTTGACGTCGATGACCCACGGGTTGCTTGCGGCATCGATGCGGAAGTCCACGCGGGCCCAGCCGCGCAGATCGAAGCCTTCCCAAACCTTGAGGCTGATGTCCTCAAGCTCCTTGAGGAGCCTGCGGTCGGCCGGGGAGAAATCGGCGCGGCGGACCGTGTTTTGGTATTCGAAGCTCTGGTCGTCCCACTTCGCGCGGTAGTCGATGATCTTGTGCAGGTCGGTGCCATAGTTCTGAAACACGATCTCGGCCGACGGCAGGACGCGGGGGCCTTCGGGTGTTTCGACCATCGAGACGTTGAATTCGCGGCCGTCCACGAACTCTTCGATCATCCATTCGATCTTGTGCTCTTTCGCGAGCTCATGGGCGCGCGCGATCGCGGCGGTCGTGCCTTGGACGACGTTTGCTTGGGTTAGGCCGAAGGACGCGTGTTCGTGCTGGGCCTTGACGATCCAGGTGCCGCCCTCGCCGCCGGGCATCGTCTTTGGCGTTCCCCAGCGGGGGGTGGGCACCTTCAGGAGCTGAAGAATGTGCTTGGCCAAGACCTTGTCGTTCGACAGTTCGATCGCGTGCGCGGGGCAGCCCGTATAGGGGATGCGCAATTCTTCGAGATAGATCGGCGGGACATGGATCAGGCGGCTGGTGCCTGAGACCGATTCGACCAAGTTGAAGACGCAGTCGGGCTGTTCTTCGTCGACGACGGTTTTGAACGTCTGGGGCAAGTATTCGAAATGGCGGATCGCGTTTGAATAGCCCAAGCGGTCGTAGTGCTTGGCGAGTTCGCGTGCGGTCGAAATGGTCGCAAGGTTGTCGTCGGGCTCCAGCTCTTTGAGCTCCGGGACAATAATCAAGATATGCGGCGCGTCGTTCATCCGGCCTCGGCTAACTCGCCATCGATCGTTCGGGGATCCGCCGCTTATTCAGCGGCGGCTGCCCGCGCGACTTTGCTACGCCCAAGCGTGCCGCCTGGGTCGGGATAGCGGAAGATTTTGCCTTCGAAGTTCCTGAGCAGCAGGTCGTCGCCGTTCCGGCCCGCGACTGCGTCCGGCGCCAGCAGGATTTTCCCGCCACCGCCAGGCGCATCGACCACGAACATCGGGCACGCATAGCCCGTCGTGTGACCGCGAAGCGATTGGATGATCTCAAGCCCTTTGTGCACAGGCGTCCGGAAGTGGCCGGAGCCCTTAATCGGGTCGCACTGATAGAGGTAATACGGCTTGATGCGCATGGTGAGCAGACCATGCATCAGGTCGCGCATCACCGTTACGTCGTCATTGATGTCTTTGAGCAGAACCGTTTGCGAGCCGAGCGGTATGCCGGCATCGGCCAAACGGGCCGCGGCTTCGCGCGTTTCGGGCGTGATCTCGGTCGGATGCGTGAAGTGGACGCTCATCCACAGGGGATGATGCTTCCTGAGCATCTTCACGAGATCACGGGTGATGCGCATGGGCAGCACGGCCGGGATCTTGGATCCGATGCGAATGAACTCGATGTGTTTGATCTTGCGCAGGCGCGTGAGCAGCCAATCGAGCTTGTCGTCGCCGATCGACAGCGGATCACCGCCGGAAAGAAGGACGTCGCGCACCTCAGTGTGCGTTTCCAGGTATTGGAGCGCCTTTTCCCACTGCGAGGTCGAGAAGTTGTACTCGCCGCCCGGATTTCCGACCATTCTTGAGCGCGTGCAATAGCGGCAATAGGTCGAGCAGAAGCCGGTCGTCAGGAACAAAACGCGATCAGGGTAGCGATGCACGAGTCCCGGGGCGACCGTGTCGTGGTCTTCGCCCAGCGGATCGTCTTCTTCACCCGGCAGGCGCACGTATTCATCGTTGACCATGATGTGCGTACGGCGGAGCGGCTCCGACGCATCGGCATGGGCCATCAAGCTTGCGTAATAAGGTGTGATGCCGACGGGCAGCGAGCCTTTATGGCGCAAAGCCGCGGATCTTTCGTCTTTCGACAGGTCGAACATCCGCTCAAGCTGCTCAAGCGTGCGGATGCGGCTGCGCGCTTGCCAGCGCCAGTCGTTCCAATCGTCGGGTGTCGTGCCCGGGAAATTGCGTTTGTAGAACTCGCGAGCCTGAGCGCTGACCGGGAAACGGTTCGCTTTACGTGTTGGCGTCGCGGAATCGGATTGAGGAAGGGCGGGTGAGGCGGGAGGCGGGAAGAAGAGAGAAGTCTGAACGCCGACGTCAGCGCCGGCGGGCGGACTTCGTTCTATCACCTTGCGCTTCGTCGGAGGCCTTAAGTGCGCCGCCGTGTTGGCGCCCTTTACGAAGGTATGCACTGTCATAGGCAGCTCTGACGCCCCTTAGTTGGTCGACTGCTTTCCCCGAAGTCCGCGCGCAGCCAGCGCTTTCCCCAACCATTTCGAATCATGCAGCACGATTCGCTCATCGTCAAATAGATCGGGTGAGTAAAGAATGGATTAGCAATGGTCATTCGTGTGATCGAGTGTGTATTCGAGGTGCGTGTTTGTGAAGTAATCGCATATTGACACACACAACGAGAATCTAATCGCGCAATTCTTCTCTAGGCGAATGCGCGTAATCGCACGACCAAGCGAAATGTCACTCGCCTCCGATACTATTTTTATTCCACGCGAGTGCGATCGACTGGCGACGCTTTGCATTAATCATTTGCGATGCTGTCGCGAACAGTGCGCATGCGTTTGACGCGCGCGAAACGATGATTTGAGTCGAATCAGCGATTGTCCGTAGACGGACGATCAAAATATTTTGGAAAAAGAGTCGAATCGACCGGTCCTTTGAGCGCGAAGAGGAAAAAAATGCGCTTTCGTTTCGAATCGAGTCGCGTTTCAAGCGTGCCGATGCGCGTCGACGATGCGAATGCGTTGGTGATGACGCTCACATCACTTCTTCGCGTGACGAAAAGTACGTTCGCAGTCTCGTTTGAACGCAAACGGTGCGACACTTCGTACTCGTTTCGCGCCGTTTCGCTCGGCCACATGCGCAGCGGAAGCTTTTTTTCGTTTCTGTCACGCGTGTAATAGAAGAGCGAGGCCATGTCCTCGCGATCGTCGCTCATGATTGCGTCGAACGGGCCCGAGTTCGCTGCGCTGACGATCGTTGCGCCTGCTTCTTCCCATCCGCGCAAGCGCTTAACGGAATTTTCTTGGCCGATTGCCGCGACGAATGCGGGCGACATCGCAGTCACGCCGAGCAAGATGGCGATCGCCGCGTTCAAACACGCGTTCGCTCTCACCGCTAAAGTGTTGCTTCGGCGCATCGCCCAGGCCGTGAACAGTATCGTCAGAGCAACGAATGCCGGTGCAGCCCAGTTCGCGTTGGCGCGCGAGATGAACGCTTGCAGCGTGACGATCGCGAAGATCGGCAGCGTGAGCGCGAGTAAGAGTGTGTCGGCGCTGTCGTAGCGCGGGTCACGCCAGTTGCGGATCAAGCCCCACGCGACGAGTCCGCCGGCGATCGGGCCTGCGATACCGAACTGAGCAGCGATGAAGCTCAGCGTGTTGGAGACGTTGAAGAGCTTCGCGACGCTCCAGTTCGCGTTCGCCGCCGTGTGACCGACGGTCGCGAAGCTGTGCAGCGCGTTCCAGATGATGTTCGGTGAAAAGACTGTCAATGCTGCCAGGGCCACGATCGCGCCGGTGCGCGACAGAAGCAACGAACGTCCGTTCTTCGTCGGCAACAGCGCCAGACCCAAGCCCAGCACGAAATAGAGCATCGCGTATTTCGAGAGCAGGCCCAGCCCGATCGCCGCTCCGAAGACGATCGCCCACTTCACGGTCGCTTCTCTGCGCAACTCAGCCAAAGCCCAGAGCGCCAGCGTCCAGAACATCAAGAGCGGCACGTCTGTCGTGATGAGGAGCGATGAGAAGCTCGTGCCGGGCATTAGTATGTAGGCGACACCGGACCAGAGCCCCACGCGATCGTCGTAGAGCGCTTTGCCTGCGAAGAAGACCAAGAACGCGGTGATCGCGTGCATGAGCGGCGCGCCGACGCGGATGCAGGCTTCACCGTCGCCGCAGACGCTTGTCGTTGCACCGATGATCCAGGCGATCATCGGCGGCTTCGAGAAGTAACCGAAGGCCGGTGTCAGGCTCCACGACCAGTATTGCGCTTCGTCCGGCCCCAAGTTCAGAGGCGTCACGCTAAGGACGATCAGGCGGAAGAGCGTGGCTGCGGCGACCAGCGCCGCGAGCCAAGCCAGCGGCGGAAGTTTGGTCAGCCGCTCCGTCAGTGCGGTCACGGTCCGGTTTTGCGCAGCCGGTAGAGCGTGAGCGAAAGGTGATCGCCTCTCGAGTAGTTCAAGCCTTTCACGTTGCCGAGGGCCTCAGCTGCGACGTTCAGCTTGCGCAGCGTCTGTTGGAACTCGGGATCCAAGCGTTCCTCGATGAGGGCGCGGGCGTCGGCATGCTTGGTGATGAAGTCCGCCGCTTCGGCGCCGGTGGGCGAGAGCGTCACTTTTGTTCCGACTTGGAAGACCATGCTGGGCTCGTTGAAGCCTGCGACGGTCGTGTTCTGCGCCTGCGCGCCGGAGCGGGCGATGAGGTCGGCCGCCCGTTGGCTCAGCATGAGCTGATCGAGGCGCGGCAATACCGCGGCGAGGAGGATCGCCGCGAACAGGGCGCCGGTCGCGACTGTTGCGGCCGTCGCATTCTCACCTTCGCCGCGCAGAAGGAACAGCACCGCGATACCCGCGGCGCCGACAACTGGTATCGCCAGCAGTGTAAGCACGATGCCGCCGCCGGTGCCGTATTGACCCGGTACGTAGAAGAGCGCGCCGCCGATCAGGCCGATCGTGACCATGAGCCATGCGACAGCGCCGAGTTTCACCGGGGTGTTGTCGAGGAAGCTACGGCTCTCACGAACACCTGCCATGACGGCTGCGCCGCAGAGCAATGCGATTGCCGGATAGAGCGGCAGTGGATAATGCGGAAGCTTCGTCGGTGCGAGTTCAAGGATCACCCAAGCGGGGACGATCCATGCGAGCAGGAAGCGGACGGAGCCTTCTCGCACGCGGGCGATCGCATAGACAACGCCAGGCGCGAGGAACAACCAGCCGGGCCAGAAACCGATAAGAAGCGAGACGAGGTAGTAGCCCGGCGGACCCCAATGCGATTCTTGTCCGCCGACAACTTTGCCCAAAAAGTCTTGGCCGATCGCCTCTTGGAAGTAGGCGCCTTTGGTCACGAGCCCGATGGCGACGAGCCAAGGCACGTTGATCAAGATGATGATGCCGAGCGCGAACATGGGCCGCATGGTCGAGACCCAGCCCCAGCGGCGCTCCCAAATCGATAGCGCGATCACGGTCAGGCCGACGAAGAACAGAATCATCGGCCCTTTGACGAGGATGCCTATCCCGAGTGCTAACCCGAGTAAGGCCGAGTTTCGGACGGTGGGTTGAGGCGATCCTTGTCGGGCGGCTATGAAGAAGTGCGCGACGACAAGTTGGGCGGCGGTCACGCAGGCGACCAACACCGCATCCGTCTTGGCGATGTGGGCCTCACCTATAAGGAGCATCGAGGAGGCTAAGAGCCCTGCCCCTATCATCGCCGTTTCTTCGTCGAACAGTCTTCGTCCAAGGCCAAATGCGAACAGGACGGCAAAGATGCCACCCAACACCGACGGGATGCGATAGACCCAAACGGAGTTGTGCGGCGGGCTTGAGAGCCAGCCTGCGGTGATCGACTGCATCCAATAGATGCCGATCGGCTTCTTGTTGCGCGGGTCGTCCTGGAAGCGGATTTCGATGAAGTCGCCGGTTTCAAGCATCTGCTTCGTGGCTTGCGTGAAGCGCGCTTCGTCACGGTCGAGCGGGGGGATCGTTGCGATCCCCGGCACGAACATCAAAAGGCACAGCACGACCAGCACGATGCGCGGGTGTGCGAGGGCGAGCGACCAGGGGCTCGACGAATCATAGGAAGCGGCGGAGCGGCGTGTTGGCATGGGTCACGGTTAACCACTGAAAAGACGCACGGCGCAATCATGGAATGCGCGCCGCCTGCGACCAAAGGTAACGATGCAGGTCATACCTGTCATCATGGCTATTCGTCGAGGGCTTGAGGCATAGGGCCTAGCGGTTTAAGCCCCGGCGCTTGTATAAGCCCGCCACCTATTAAGGAGTCAGCGGAACGTGTTCGACTGGTCGGCGATCATTGAAGCTCGGGGGCGCGCGTGACGGCAACGCCTGAGCTTTCGGTTGTCGTGCCGGTGATGAACGAGGTTGAGAACGCGGTTCCGCTGCTCAACGAGATCACGGCTGCACTTCGGGGGAAGGTCGCGTTCGAGGTCATTTTCGTCGACGACGCCAGCCGGGATGCGACGGTTGCCTCGCTCAAAGCGGCGAAAGCGCAAACGCCGGAACTTCGTGTGCTCTCCCATGTCAAGAACTCGGGCCAAAGCCGGGCTGTGCGGTCCGGGGTGTTGGCCGCGCGCGGCGCGCTGATCGCGACGCTAGACGGCGACGGGCAGAACGATCCGGCGGACATTCCAAACCTGCTTGCGACATGGCGCTCATCTTTGGCGGGCGATCCACCGCTCGGCCTGGTCGCCGGGCAACGGCGCAAGCGCCAGGACAATTTCATGAAGCGCATGGCCTCGCGCGTCGGCAACGGCGTCAGGCAGTGGCTGCTCAACGACAACACGCGCGATACCGGCTGTGGGCTTAAGCTCTTTTCGCGCGAAGCGTTTTTACGGCTGCCCTATTTCGATCATATCCACCGCTTCATGCCGGCTTTGATGCTGCGCGAGGGTTATCGGATTGCCCACGTCGACGTGAACCATCGTTCGCGTTCGCACGGGGTTTCGAAGTACGGCACGCTGGACCGGTTGTTTGTGTCGCTGTCGGACCTGCGCGGTGTGCGTTGGCTCCGGCGCAGGTCGCGCAATCCCGAACGGGTGGATGAGATATAAATGACCGACTGGTTCACCTGGGAACACGTGTGGCTGCTTGTCGGCTTTGCCGGTCAGGCGCTCTTCATGTCACGCTTTGTTGTGCAGTGGTGGGAGAGCGAGAAGGCGGGGCGCAGCGTGGTTCCGGTGATGTTCTGGTACTTCAGCGTCGGCGGCGGGATCGTGCTGCTGATCTACGCGTTATACAAGAAAGATCCCGTCTTCATCTCGGGCCAAGCTCTTGGCCTGATTGTTTACGCGCGCAATCTCTACCTCATATTTGCTGAAAAGGCGGCGGCGGGTCGCGAAAACGGGAGCGAACCTCCCTCTGCCACAAAATAGCCATTTCCGATCCGCAGCTTGGCACTTACTTCTTTGGGCGTGTAAGCTCCCTTAATAGGCCGGGGGGCTTCAAACTGGAGGTTACGAGGGTTTCATGGGCAGATCATTGTCGGCGTTGAATATCATCCCGTTGTTGGTATTTCCGCTCGTTCTCTACAATTTCGTCGTGCTGACCGGGATTGCGACCCCCGGCAACGTCGCCTCTTGGATGGCGTCGCCGATTTTCACTGTCGGCATGTTCTCAGGCGATGCCTGGGGCGTTTCGTTCGCCGACGTGTTCATGGGCCTCAGCTTGCTGTTGCTCTTTGTCGAGATCGTGAAGTCGACGCGCACGGATGCGATGTCGATCATCAATCACGGACTGTCGATGCTGCTGTCGGTCGTTTGCATCATCCAGTTCATCACGATGCTGGGCTTTTCGAATTCGGTGTTCTTCATGTTGATGCTGATGACAGTATTGGACGTCATCGCAGGCTTCACGGTGACCATCGTGGCAGCGAAGCGCGACTTCGGCTCGTCGGTCGGCATCGCCGGCACGAACTAGTCGCGAGCTTAGAAATCTTGGAGAGGCGCGTCCCGGTTGGGGCGCGCTTTTTCGTTTACATGAGCAGGAAGAATACGAACGTCACCATGACGGCCATGTCGAAGAACCTGGCCCACAGCTCATCCTGACCGCGACGGCGGCGGGGCCGCATCTCGCTCTCAAATAGTGCCTGCGCAAAGCGAAGTTCGCCCAAGGTGGGAAGCGACATAGCGGCTGACCCTGCTGGCGCCGCTGTCCCCGAATGAGACAGTGTGAGCGCGGTTCAGGGGTCACGTCGCAAGCGCGATGCCGCGTTAGCTGCGCCAGCGCAGCGTTGTTTCCGTCACGGG
The DNA here is from genome assembly GCA_031365165.1 of Alphaproteobacteria bacterium. Lineage (GTDB taxonomy): Bacteria > Pseudomonadota > Alphaproteobacteria > Micropepsales > Micropepsaceae > SZUA-430. The sequence goes on along the minus strand of JANLXP010000380.1, from coordinate 10,931 downwards.
ATTGGTAAAGGCACGTTTGGCGGCACTGGCCTCGGCCCATTCCTTCTTGAGCCGGTGGTACCAAATCGCCGGCACATCCGCGTCTTGGATCAGCATCAGGCGCGGGTTGAACTTCAGGCCCTCCTGCTGAAGCGTCACCATGTGCCGGTCTTGGCCCAGAAACACGCGCGCCACATATTGCGCGATGGGCTTGAACGGCGTGATCCAGGGAATGTTCCAGAAGAACGTCTGGGTGACCTCGGTCTCGGTCTCGCTCAACGGCGTGCAGGTGGTTAGACCCACGACTTCGTTGCGGCCGGCCTTGATGTGCTCGACACGGATGCCCGGAAGCTGGAAGGAAATCTCGGTCGTTCTGTCGCCGCCGAGCAGCTTGTAAAGTGCCGAATTGCTCGATGGTTTGTGCGTCACCATCGTGAAGCCCATGTGCGATGGCGCATATTTTTTGGCCTTCGCGTGGATCGATTTGGCCGAGCGCCACCACCATGCTTTGTGCACGAATGGCCCGTGGGCTGGGTCCATCAAGCCGATGACCGCGTGGTCGATCGCGCAGGGGAAGTTCTGCGCCTCGATGAGGGCGGGTCTTGCTTCCGCGGCGAGCGGCAGGCTTGGCGGCTCAATCTGAGTGTCGGCGTTCCCATCTTCGGACATGTAGACCCAGATCAGGCCGTTCTTTTCGGCGAGCGGGTATTTGCGAACGCTGATCTTCGCGGCGTCGACACCCTCTTCGCCGACGAGCGATGGGATCAACGCGCACTGGCCAGACGGTTTGAAGCGCCAACCGTGATAGGGGCACTCGATCGTGCCGTCGACCATTTGGCCCTTCGACAGCGGCACGCCGCGATGCGGGCAAAGATCGCGCAAGGCGAACGCTTCACCGTTTGGCGCGCGGCCGAAGACGACAGGTTCGCCCAGGATCGTTTTGTGAACCAGACGGCCCTGTTTCAAGGCGTGCGAATGCAGCGCGAAATACCAGAGGTTTCGCAGAAACAGGGCTGGCGCTTTGACTTCGGCTTGGCTCATTGCGGCCGGACAATGCCAAAGCGGCGCCGCACGTGCAAAGGCGGCAAATCGCGCTAAAGTGAACGCGTCTCATCATTGTGCAGGCTTTCACCCCATGAACCCGCCCGACTTCGTGCATTTGACTTACGAATTGAAGGGGCACGTTGGCGTCGTCACGCTGAACCGGCCCGAGGTTCGCAACGCACTTAACGCGCGTGCTTATGCCGATCTGGAGGCTGTGTTCCGACACATCCAAAGCGACGGTGAAGTGCGCGCGGTGGTGCTGACGGGCGCGGATCCCGCGTTCTGCTCCGGCGAAGACGTCAAGCAGATGATGACCGGGCCGCAGCGCGAACAAAGCCAGACGCGTCTGACATCCGTGCGGCCGAGGCTGACGCCTGCGGCCGAAGCTGTTTTGGAGTGCGACCGGCCGATCGTTGCGGCGGTGAACGGAACGGCGGTCGGCTGGGGTATGGAACTCGCGTTGTTTGCGGATATTCGCATCGCGTCCGAGCGCGCGCAGTTCGGGGAGATTTTCATCAAGCGCGGGCTCGTCACCGACGTTGGAGGCATGATGATCCTGCCCCGGCTGGTGGGGCCCGCGAAGGCCGCAGAACTGCTCTTCACCGGCGACATTATTCCTGCCCGTGAAGCAGAGCGGATCGGGCTCGTGTCGCGTGTGGTGCAGCACGACGATTTGTTGCCCTCGGCATTTGCACTTGCCGAGCGGATAGCGTCCAACCCGCCACTGGCCTTGCGCTACATGAAGGAAGGTCTGCGCCGGGCGTCGGTTCGCGATGTGCGGGAGTTCGGGAGCTGGGTGTCGGGCACGCTGGGCCGGTTGTTCCAGACCGAGGATCACCGCGAAGGCGTCGCGAGCTTCCTTGAGAAGCGCGCACCGCAATTTAGGGGGCGGTGACAATGGCATTGTTTTTCGATCAGGCTTGGTTCGACGCGCGGTTGAAAGAGCTGGGAGCGACGCGGGACGACGTTGCGCAATTGTTGAAGCTCTCGCAGGGGCAAGTGGCCGAACTCTGGAAGGATCAGCGCGAGCTGCGCGGTGCGGAAGTGCAGGCGCTGGCCGCATATCTTAAGACTGCGGTTGCGGAAGTGGCGAGCCGGGCAGGGGTTTCGACGCCGACGCCTTCGGAACCTGCGGCCATCGACCGGCGGCTTGAGGAAATGAACGAAAGGTTGACGCGGATCGAGCGGATGATCGTCGAGCTCAAGATGCTCGTGCTTCCAAAATAAAACAACGCGCCGGTCGCAACTCCTCTACCGAAAGGCCGCGCTCCCTAAGCCTGAGCGGGAGGTGGCTGCGACCGGCGCTTTTCGACGCGGCCGAAATACGCCGTACGCGCCGAATTGAAACAAGATGAGCGGAGGCCCCCCATTTCACAGGGAAACAACGCAGTGCGCGTGCCAAACGCGGCAGTCGGAATGCTTTAAGCTTAACGGCGGCTTTGCCATGTCGGCGCAATCCGATGCGCCTCAGATTCCCGCTTTCTTAAGCGTTGCAACCTTAATGTCGGGACGGTGCGAGAAGGGGGAACCCCCGTCTGCGAAGAGCGGCTCGCGTGTGTTGGGGGCAATACGGTCGTGTTCACTCGTCGTCAGGCAAATTCCGTCCAAAAGCTCGCCGAGCTTGGTGAGGAAGAACGGCTGCGTCTCGCGCTCGCCGCAAGTGGCGACGTCGTTTACGACTGGACGCCCAGCGACGGAAACATCGTGTGGAGCGGCGATCCGAGCGCGCATCTGGGCGTCGGCGAGCTTGAGCACTATGAGAGCGATGCGACGTTCCACCTATTGATCGATCAAGATGCCGTTGAAGCGCGGCTCCGGTTGGCGCTGACCCCGCCGGGCGACGGCGGCACGTTCCGCCTCGAGTACATGATGAAGTCGGGTGCGGGGCCGGTTTGGGTTGAGGATTGCGGCGTGTGCCTCGTCGGCCAAAACGGCCAGACGGAACGCGTCGTCGGCACCGTGCGCAACATCACGGAACGCAAGTTGCGCGAGGCGCATCTTGAGTGGGCCGCGAGCTACGACGAAATGACGGGGCACTTGAACCGCATTCGCTTGCGCGAGCGGTTGGCCCAGCATCTGGAATTGAAGGCTGCGGCGCAGCGTGAGCCTGCTGCGTATTGCGTGGTTGCGATCGACGATCTTGCGGTCATCAACGAAACATACGGGTTCGACGTCGCCGACGAGGTTATCGTCGCGGTCGGGCGCAGATTCGCAGAGATCATCGGAACGGCCGGCGTCGTTGGCCGGACAGCCGGCAACAAGTTCGGCTTGATCTTGGAGCGGTGTACGGCTGGCGAGATGGCCGAGCGTACCGAAGTGTTGCGCGAAGCCGTCCGCTCGCGCGTGGTGCCGACACGCGGCGGCGCGGTCAGCGTCAGCGTGTCCGTTGGTATCGTCGCGTTGCCGCAGGACGCACGCAACAGCCAGGAAGCCATGGCACGTGCCGAAGAAGCACTCGATCGCGCGAAGGCGCACGGGCGCGACAACTATGCCGCCTATTCGCATTCGCCGCAGCGCGAGTCGTTGCGCAAGCGCACAGTTGCGATCGGCGATCAGATCATTACGGCGTTGTCCGAGAATCGCGTCGTTCTGGCCTATCAGTCCATCGTCGACGCCAAGACCAGCGAAGCGGTGGCGCACGAATGCCTTGTGCGCATTTCGCGGCCCGAGGGTCAGGTTATTGCGGCGGGCGATTTCATTCCGGTTGCCGAGCAGTTGGGCCTTGTGCGCCGGCTTGATCGACGAGTTCTTGAGCTAACGATTGCGTCATTGAAGAAGTATCGCGGTGCGCGCCTCTCGCTCAATGTTTCGGGGATGACAGCGAGCGACCGGCCGACGTTGGAAGCGTTCGTCGCCTATCTCGAAAATCACACCGATGTGGTGCCGCGGCTTATCGTCGAGCTGACGGAGACGGCGGCGCTGATCGATATCGAGGAAAGCATGCGCTTCGTCAGCCGCGTGCGCGCCCTCGGCGCGAAGGTCGCGATCGACGATTTCGGCGCCGGTTATACGTCGTTCCGCAATCTGCAGTCGCTGAAGGTCGATATGGTCAAGATCGACGGGTCGTTCGTCAAAGGCATGGCGGACAGCCGCGACAATCAGATTTTCGTGCGCACGCTCGTCGACCTGGCCAAGAACTTCAATCTTGAGACCGTCGCCGAATGGGTTTCGGATGCGCGCGAGGCCGACATTCTGCGCGCGTTCGGCGTGGACTATCTGCAGGGCTTCCACTTCTCCAAGCCCGAGATTCGCGAACCCTGGACGAACTGACGCACGTGCATTTCATATGCACGTGCTTACATCCCGGTTGTTAGCGCCGGGAGTTTTTTGTGACCGCAACGTTTCAACAGCGCTCTGTTTGGGAAGGTCTCAAGCGCGGGCTCTTCGGTCGTTGCCCACAGTGCGGCGAAGGGGAGCTGTTTCGTGCGTACCTGAAGGTCGCGCCGACATGCGCCTCGTGCGGGCATGATCTCTCGCAGTATCGTGCGGATGACGGGCCTGCCTATTTCACGATTCTGATCGTCGGCCATTTGGTGCTCGGACCGCTGCTGCTAAGCGATGCGGTTTTCACCTGGCCGTTGGCGTGGCTGTTCGCGATCGTCTTGCCGAGCATTGTCGTATTGGCGCTGGTACTTCTGCCGCGCGTGAAGGGTGCCTTTGTTGGCGTGCAGTGGGCGATCGGCGATCGCAGCGGTGCTCACCCTACGGATCCGACCACAGTACCGCTGCCAACCCGCGAGACCGTTGCCTAGCCGACGGCTTCTTTGCTTTGCCTGCTCCGGGCAGCTAAAACCCCCGCTTCAGACATTGAGCAGGAGACAAGCATGATCGGCTACATGACCGTTGGTACGAACGACCTCGAACGGGCGCGCAAATTCTATGACAGCGTGCTTGGCGAGATCGGCGCAAAGCGCGGCTGGGACAACGACCACATGACCGGCTGGACGAGTGGTAAGGGTCCGCAAGTCATGGTCATCAAACCGCATGACGGAAAGCTCGCGACCGTCGGCAACGGGACCATGGTGGCGCTTGCCGTCGGGTCACCGGACGACGTCAAAAAGGTGTACGCGAAGGCGACCGAGCTTGGCGGCAAATGCGAAGGTGCGCCCGGGTTCCGTCCCGCGGAAGCCAACAGCGGTTTCTATGGCGGGTATTTCCGCGACCTCGACGGCAACAAGTTCGTTGCCTTCTGCATGGTACCGAAGAAATAACGATGCTCCGCTTCGACACGCGCGCGCTTTACCAGGCGCTGGATGCGCAACGGAAGGCGCGCTCGCTGTCGTGGCGGCAAGTGGCGAACGAGATCGGCGTGAGTGCCGCGACGATCGCGCGCACGGAACGCGGCGGGCGGCTCGAAGTCGACGGCATGCTGCAGATGGTCGCTTGGCTGGGCCGGCCCGTTGAGAGCTTTGCCCGGCAATTCGAAAGCTAGTACGGGCACCAAGGCCGTTCGACGCCCGGCGGCAGCCTCGTGGTTGCGTCGGCGCAGGCCGTGCGAACTTGCGACGACGTTAATCCAATTGCCTTAGAAAGGTCGGTGCCCTGAAGCTGGGCGCCGACGAAGTGCGCGTTCGTGAAATCGGCGCCGTCAAGTTTTGCCCCAGCGAACCAAGCCCAATTGAACCACGACCCTCGGAAGTCGGCACCACGCAGGTCCGCGCCCTGCATCTGCGCGCCCGAGAAGTTGGTGTAGCGGAACGTTCCCTTCGACAAGTTCGCGTTGGTTAGCTGCGTGCCGGCCAGGTTCGCGCCATCGAAATTGCTGCCCGAGAGGTTTGCCTCGATGAGCACAGCCAATTGAAAGAAGCGGTCTTCGAAGTTTGCGCCCGAGAGATCGCAGCGGATGCACTGCGAGAAGTTCTGAGATTTGCGGACGCGGGCCATGTCCTTCGAGTTCGCTGCCAGGGCGGCTTGGCACGCAACGGCCATGACGATGGCGATCAGGGGCAGCAACTTGGACAAGGTCATGCGGGCTCCGGCAGAGAGGGTCGCCAAAGATTACGCACGACGGAAGGCCACGGCGCAAGCGGGCCGTTGCTCAGCCAACGTAAGGGAAGTGCAGCTATTTCCGGCTTGCCAGGTCGTCGATCTGCCGGCGCATCGTCTCGATCTGAGCCTTCAGATCGGCGATCTCTTCGTCGGCGCTTTCCGTGTGTTCGCCGGCGGTGCCGTTTGCCGCTTGTTCGTCGCGCGTCTTCATGAGCGCGCCAAACGGCGTGAACATGCGCATGGCGCGCTCGAACATCTGCATATTCTGGCGCGCGATGCCCTCAAACTCTTTCAGCATGCCTTTGCCGCCGAAGGCCGAGGTCAGCTGTTCGCGCATACGCTCATGGTTCTTGGAGAACGAATCCATGCTGAGGTTCAAATAACCCGGCACCAGCGCCTGCATGCTGTCGCCGTAGAAGCGGATCAGCTGGCGAAGGAATTGAATCGGTAGCAGCTGTTGGCCGCCTTTGCCCTCTTCCTCGAAGATGATCTGGGTCAGGACGGAGCGGGTGATGTCCTCACCGGACTTGGCGTCGTAGACGTTAAATTCCTGCCCGTGTTTGACCATCTCAGACAAGTGATCAAGCGTGACGTAACTCGACGTCGCCGTGTTGTAGAGGCGGCGGTTCGCGTACTTCTTGATCGTGATCGGTTCGTTGCTAGGGGCAGCGGTCATTCGTGAGCCTCAAGATGCGGGTCGATGTTGCGCCGCAATCGCTTTTTGTTGCGCAGCATAATACGCCAGTTGTTGGGTTATTCCTACCGCGGATGCGTTAAGGCCCGCCTGACGACGTTCAAATCTCCTTCAAAAATGGCGGAACGGCTTGGCTGACAGCCGTCGGCCGTGCCAATGTCAATCTTAACAGGCCTCAATCTTTTTGCCGTTTTCAGGAGCCCCCTCACATGACTGATGTCGCCATTGTTGCAGCTGCACGCACGGCCGTAGGTTCGTTCAACGGAGTGTTCGGCTCAGTGCCCGCGCACGACCTTGGCAAAGTCGCAATCAAAGAAGTTCTGAAGCGCGCGAAGGTCGACGCGAAGGACGTCAGCGAAGTCATCTTGGGGCAGATCTTGAGCGCGGCCCAAGGGCAGAATCCGGCGCGGCAGGCATCGATCAATGCGGGGCTTCCGGTTGAAGTTCCGGCGTGGGGTATCAATCAGCTTTGCGGCTCCGGTTTGCGCGCCGTCGCTTTGGGCCACCAAGCGATCGTGAATGGCGACTCCTCAATCGTCGTTGCGGGCGGACAAGAATCCATGTCGATGGCACCGCACGCCGCTTACCTGCGCGCGGGTCAGAAGATGGGGCCGCTTGAGTTCATCGACACGATGATCAAGGACGGGCTGATGGACGTGTTCAACGGCTATCACATGGGCAACACGGCCGAGAACGTGGCTAAGGAATGGCAGATCACGCGCGAGCAGCAGGATCGCTTCGCGGTCGCCTCGCAGAACAAGGCCGAGGCTGCGCGCAAGGCTGGGCGGTTCAAAGACGAAATCGTTGCGGTCACGATAAAGGAACGTAAGGGCGAGAAGGTCATCGATACCGACGAATACATCCGCGACGGCGTGACCTACGACTCGATCAAGGATTTGCGCGCGGCGTTCTTGAAAGAGGGCGGCACGGTGACAGCGGCCAACGCGAGCGGCATCAACGATGGTGCCGCGGCGGTTGTTCTGATGTCCCTCAAAGAGGCCGACAAGCGCGGGTTGAAGCCGCTCGCGGTGATCAAGTCTTGGGCCCAAGCCGGCGTCGATCCGAAGATCATGGGCACAGGCCCGATCCCGGCATCGCGCGCGGCGCTGAAGAAGGCGGGATGGTCAGCGTCCGATCTCGACCTGATCGAAGCGAACGAGGCGTTCGCCGCGCAAGCGTGTGCCGTCAACAAAGACATGGGTTGGGACCCTGCGAAGGTGAACGTCAACGGTGGTGCGATCGCGATCGGACATCCGATCGGCGCGTCAGGTGCCCGCGTGTTCGTGACCCTGTTGCACGAAATGCAGAAGCGCGACGCGAAGAAAGGCCTTGCCACGCTTTGCATTGGCGGCGGTATGGGTATCGCGGTTTGCGTCGAGCGCTAACAAAACAAAATGGGAGGATAAAAACATGTCACGGGTAGCGATTGTCACCGGCGGTACACGCGGGATCGGCGAGGCAGTTTCACTGGGTCTCAAAAAGGCCGGATACAAAGTTGCGGCGAACTACGCCGGGAACGATGAGCGCGCGCAGGCTTTCGCGCAGAAGACCGGCATCTCCGTTTTCAAGTGGGACGTCGCGGACTACGACGCGTGCATGAAAGGCGTGGCCGAAGTCGTCTCGAAACTTGGGCCCGTCGACATCATCGTCAACAATGCGGGTATTACGCGGGACTCGACGCTGAAGAAGCAATCGCGCGCGCAGTGGGATGAAGTGCTCGACACCAATCTCGGCGGTTGTTTCAACATGTGCAAAGCGGCCTGGGACGGCATGCTTGATCGCGGCTTTGGGCGCATCGTGAACATCGGCTCGATCAACGGTCAGGCCGGGCAATATGGACAGGTGAACTACGCGGCCGCGAAGTCGGGCATTCACGGCTTCACGAAGGCGTTGGCGCAAGAAGGCGCGCCGAAGGGCATTACCGTCAACGCGATCGCGCCGGGCTATATCGACACCGATATGGTCGCTGCCGTTCCGCCGAATGTGCTTGAGAAGATCGTGGCGAAAATTCCCGTTGGCCGGCTCGGCAAGGCGGAAGAGATCGCGCGTGGCGTGCTGTTTCTCGTTGCGGACGATGCCGGTTTCGTCACGGGGTCGACGATGTCGATCAACGGCGGCCAACATATGTATTGAGGCGTTTGCCGCGCACGCGTGCGCGTACGCCACGCGTGGGTGGCAAGAATGTCTCAGTCGCGGGGCCAATACGCCAGCGACGCGAAGCGGGCTTTGCCGCTCCGTAACCTGTGATTAACGCAAGGAGCAATTGCGTTAATCGAACCACATTGTTGCCATCATCACAGGCAATACCAGACCTCAAGACATTGCGGGGAAAGGCTCAGCGGACGGCCAATTGCGGTTGTTCCGCTCCCTCACCGTTTGTGGAGTCTGGCGTTGCAGTGGATTGCGCGCATTCTGATTGTTGTCGCCGCCTTGCTGACCAGCGCCGGCGCGATGATGACGCGCGCCTACGACCGCGAGCCGCCGCGCGTTGCCCACTACATCTCGGAGGACGCGCGGATCGGGTTCGTACTCGATCGGTCGAGCGAGCTTGCGAAGCTGAAGTTTGACGGGTCGGAAGAGATTCTTGTTTTGCGTTGGCAACCGGCCGCTGGCGGCGACCGCTTGCTTGTGCGGGACGACGGCGAGGTCGTGCTGCGCATCTCCGGCCTTGGCGGCATGACGCTGTTCACGCCCGCCATCCGTGGCGGCACGCCGGTGGCGCCCGATCGGGTCGTTCCGCCGCTTCTGCCGGTGCCGCCATCGATCGCGCTCGTGCGCGACATTGCGGGGCGCATCATGATGCAGTTGCGCGCGGAGACCGGAAAAGAGATTCTTTTTGAGGCGAATTGGAATGCGGCCGCGGGTGATCCTGGCGCGCGCGGGATACTGTTCGACGCCATTCGCAATGCCGGAACCGCGTTGTTCGACTTGTCGCGATCGGGCCCGGGACGCAACGCGCTTTCGAACTATCTCAATCGCGTACGTTTCGTGCAGTCGCGGTTCGCCGGCATCGCGCTGCAAGGCGACATGCTGATCGTGAGCTTTTCGGTCGAGCAGGGGCTCGCCGGGCGGCCGTCCTCGTTCGCGATCCAACGGCAGCTCCGGCAGATCTTCCGCTAGGCCGGTTGCCAACCGGGCCGCGCCATCTCAAAGCCTTCGAACATGAACGCTGGCGCGACCGTGCAGCCGACAAGTGTGTAGCGGCCGAGTGGGCGTGCGCTTTGCCACGCGTGTTTGGGGACGACGATCTGTGGGCGTTCGCCGGCTGCGAGGTCGGCGCCGAGCGTGGCGACTGTCGTGACGCCGTTCTCAGAGATCGAGAGTTCGAGCGCGTCGCCTGCGTACCAGTGCCAAACCTCGACGGCGTCAACGCGATGCCAGTGCGAGTGCTCGCCGGCTTTCAGCAGATAGTAGATGGACGTTGACGCGCCGCGTGGTTCGCCAGCGTCACGGAACGTTTCGCGGAAGTGCCCGCCTTCGGGATGCGGTTTGAGATCGAGGGCGCGGACGATGTCGTCCGCTGTCACTTGAACACGTCTTTGCGGCGGCGGGTCTCGGCGAAAACCTCGACGACATCGGCGGATTCGAGCGCGAGCGATTTGCGCAGTTCGGCGTTTGTCGGGCGCAGGAACGGGTTCGTCTCGCGTTCCAGGCCGATCGTCGAGGGGATCGTCGGCTTGCCTTCGGCGCGCAAGCGCTCGACCTCGACCATGCGCTTCTTCAACGCGGCGTTGTTCGGCTCCAGCGTGACGGCAAAGTGGCCGTTCGAGAGCGTGTATTCGTGGCCGCAATAGACGCGCGTGTCGGCAGGTAGTGCGGCCAGCTTCGAAAGGCTCGCCCACATTTGGGCCGGGGTGCCTTCGAACAGGCGGCCGCAACCCATGGCGAACATCGTGTCGCCGGTGAAGACGGCTTTGTCGCCTTCGAACCAGAAGGCGATGTGGCCCTTCGTGTGCGCCGGGATGTCGAAGATCTTTGCCTTGGCTTGGCCGAGCGACCAGGTGTCGCCTTCGCCGACCTCTTCGTCGATGCCGGGGATGCGCTCACGGTCAACGCGCGGGCCAACGACGCGGGCGCTGGTCTTTTCCTTCAGTTCGACGTTGCCGCCGGTGTGATCGAAATGGTGATGCGTGTTCAAGATGTGTGTGAGTTGAAGCTTGTGTTGTTCCAATGCCGAAAAAACCGGTGCCGCTTCCGATGGATCAACGACCGCCACGGTGCGCGT